>PWUB01000263.1 GCA_003563755.1 Clostridia bacterium | reverse complement strand
CCTACGGCTATGCATCAGGGGCTCTGAGATGGGACCCGAGCCTGTCCGTCCAGATCCCGGATACCGTCCGGAATGCAGGATGTAGAGAAGGACTGTGCATCCCCGGCGGTGGATGAAGCCTGCATGCTCAAGAGCCGACCACCGGGTCGAGATAGTCGCGCACACCGCCGGAACGTTGATGCTGAGCACCGTGACGAAGATGGCGATGCCCGGTGCCCCGGGGCACGTCGGAGGTGTTCCCTACCGACGGCTATAATACCGCCCCAGGTGGGTGGGTGTTGACCCTGCTCACCTCCGAGGCATCCTCGTGGCCCCTGAAGAGCAGGGACGATCTCCGTCGGCTCAGCAAGTAGAAGAGTCTCATCATATCACTTGGTGATCCTAGGATCCAGGAAATCCCTCAGACCATCGCCCATGAGGTTAATGCTAAGGACTGTGATGAAAATTGCAGCACCAGCGGCAGTGGAAATCCAGGGAGCTCGAGTCAGGAACTGCCTGCCGCCGTTGATGATAGCCCCCCAAGTGGGAGTCGGAGGCACCACACCGAGCCCGAGAAAACTCAAGCTGGATTCAGTCAGGATTGCGATCGCGATGTCAAGGGTAGCGCGCACAATCACCGGGGCAGCGATGTTGGGCAGAATGTGGCGCCATACGATGGTCCACGAGCTCGCACCGACAGCCCGGCTCGCCTCGATGAATTCGCGCTGCTTGATCTGGAGAGTGGCCGAGTGGGCAATGCGGGCCATCCTTGACGAACGGTCCAATCCCACGGCGATCATGACGTTGGTTATTCCCGGACCGAAAAAGGCCACGATCAAAATAGCAAGCAGAATCATCGGAAAACTCAATCCAATGTCAACGATGCGCATGATCAGCGTCTCGACCCAACCACCCCAGTACCCGGCGATCAACCCCATAGTGATTCCAAGGACAGTGCCGATGCCGACGGCCAGCAAGCCCACCTGGAGTGAGATGCGTGCACCCCATATGACTCGCGACAGGACACAGCGACCCATGCTGTCTGTCCCCAGCAGGTACCTTGTGCTGGGTGGTTCAAAGCGATGCTTCATCTCGTAATCTAGGGGATCATAGGGGGCAACCCACGGTGCAAAGATGGCGACCGCGACAATGACCAGCATTACCGCAGTCGCGGCAGTTGCTGCCTTGTGCTTCTTAGCAGTTTTGCACAGTTCAACCCACACATCAGCTCGTTTCATGTCGATGGATCCTCGCCTCTCTCATATCTAGCAGCTCAGTCATAGCGGATACGTGGATCCAGCCAGGCGTAAGATAGGTCGATGAGAATATTGACGAACACCAAAATACAAGCGTAAAACATGACCGAAAGCTGAACCTGGATATAATCTCGCTCAAAGATCGAAGCGACCAGGAGCCAGCCGATGCCACTGCGTGCAAATACCACTTCGATGATCACGCTGCCCCCGAAACGCATGGCGATGCTCAGACCCACGATCGCCATAATCGGAACCATGGCATTTCTCAGTGCGTGTTTAACAATGACCACGTGTTCGGTCAACCCCTTTGACCTGGCTGTACGAACGTAGTCTTCACCCAGGACCTCCAGTACCGATGACCGGGTCATCCTGGCAGTAATGGCTGCGGTCGGGGCGCCCAGGGCAACGGAAGGCAAGACGAGATGCCTCAGCACGCTGACCAAACTCTGGGGATCACCAACTCCGGTGACGGGCAAGATGCCAAAACGCAATGAGAAGATCTGTATGAGCAGAACACCCAGATAGAATCCAGGCACGGAGATGAAGGCTATTGCGATCGACATGCTTACCATGTCGATCCAGGTGTTGCGGTTGAGGGCTGCCACTACTCCGGCAGGGACCCCTAGGATGAGCGAGAAGATCAACGAAGCGATGCCGAGATGGGCGGTATACGGAAATGCTCGCATCAGCTGCTGAAACACCGGTCTTCCCGTGTAGTATGAGGTGCCAAAATCCCCCCGCAGTGTGTTCCAGAGATAGATGAAGTACTGAGCATAGAGCGGTTTATCCAAACCCAACCTTTCTCGCAAAGCAGCCCCAGCCTCCGGAGAGTAATAATCTCCCAGTAGCACCGCGACGGGATCGCCGGGCACTAGCCGTATGACCACAAATATGACCGTGATGACCCCCAACAGGGTCAGAAAACTGATGAACAGCCGCTTTGCAAGGTAGACTTTCATGTACAGCCTCCCAGGTCCACACGAACCTACGTCAATCCGTCCTGGTTTCCTGCTCGGCAACTGCCCTGGAAACCCACGAAGGCTGGGAGAGAGTTGCCTCCCAGCATTCGTGGCATCACGTCCTGATGATGCAGGCCTGCATCATCACTGTCGACAGTAACAGGTACGTCTATTCCTCGATCCTCAGCTGGAAGGGCCGGAAAGAGGCGCCTGGTCCTGAAACAAAGCCTTTCACCCGTTCGTGATGCATGGCAAAACCGTACCTGTGCCAGAGCGGTATCTGCGGCATGTCACGGGTGATCAGATGCTGAAGCTCGGTCAGGATGGCTGTCCTTTCGTCACCAAACGTACGGCGCGAGGCGTCAATCAGGTCATCACCCTCATTCCACCAGGTGAAGTTGATCCCATGGGGTGGAATGGCATTTCCGTGAATCAGGCTCAGGAACGGATCCGGATCTGGCCACCTGGGGTGGCTGATGATCACGAAGTGATTGTCGGGCTTGGATCGACGTTCGTGCAGGGCCCCCCGCTCCAGAGGTAGGACGGTGATATCAAGACCGGCTCCCGCGAATCCGGTGTTCATGAACTCCGCCATTCTGACGTAGATATGCATGCTGTAGGTGACACCCTCCATCTTGATGTCGCCGGGTTCGAGACCGACCTCCTCCAACAGCTCCCGAGATCTGTCGGGATCGTAGTCAACGGGGCTGAAGGGTGCGCTATCCACGTTTGCCATGTGGGGGTGCAAGATGGTGGTGTTGGGACGGAGGGCGAGTCCTTCAAAGAGAAAATCAATCATGCCCTCTGTGTCAATGGCATGGGCGACAGCCCAGCGAACTTCGGGCCTGTCAAGAGGAGCCAGCTGGGTGTTCAGATCCATTTTGTTTATGTGGACTTCCTCGTACTCATGCCCGACCAGGTGGTCTATAGCACTGTACTGCTGGTGGATCATGGCGTCAGCGAAGAAGGTGATATCTATCTCTTCAGCCTCCATGGCCATCGCGATTGTGGTCTCGTCAGGGATGATCCTTACCTCGATCCTCGATATCTCCGGCTTGCCCTTGAAGTAGTCATCGAACCTCTCATAGACCACGAGTTCGCGCGGCACCCATTCGTCGTATACCAGCTCGAAGGGACCACAGCCTACCGGGTTTTCGTTGTACCCATCGGCGCCGAGATCCTCGAAGGCCGCCCTGGAAATGAGTGCCCCCCAACCCGGATGCATGATGGTCAGATTGTAGGGGAAGCCGCCGAAGGGGGTGTTCAGGTGGAACTCAACGGTGTAGTCATCCACCGCCACCACGTCATCCAGCATCCAGAACTGCCCCCCGTGTACCGACTCTACCGCCGGGTCGATGTGGCGTCCAAAGGTGAAGACGATGTCGTCAGCGGTGAGCTCACCGTAACCTCGATGCCACTGAATACCCTCGTGCAGGTAGAAGGTGTAGGTCAAGCCGTCTTCGGAGATCTCCCAGTCACTGGCCACCGACAGCTCGGGTTCGTTGGTCTCAGCGTTGATCCTGAATAATCCATCCTTGAAGATGCGGGAATGAACACTGTAACTAGAGCCCGTCGTTCTTTCTGGAAGCATGGCGTCGATAGTCTCAGTAACAGCGAAGACGATGACCTGCGGTTCCTCCACTGGATCTGGATCTGCTGGGTCTTCCGGGTCCTCTACTACTTCCGGCGCGCAAGCGATTCCTGCTACTGCAATGACAAAAAACAGGGTGATGAGTAGGATGAACTTCCTGTTGGTGTTTGGCATTGCCCGAACTCCTTTCCAACAGCCAGCGGCTGCTAGCAGTGCGGCCCGCATTTTAGGTAGAGGTCTTTCGCCCCCCCATCCTGATTGCTGGCTATCACTGTAACTCAGTAATTACTTCTACATCAGAAGGTGTTTTCCTCTATTGCTGCCCCCAGACTCGACGTATTATATTATTCATGTGCTGGCCACATGACAGCGTATCATGGCATGATGTTCTGCCCAGTGCATGTAGGCAACACTGTGCGGCAACCGATAACGACATGACTGATCCCCAGCCACGAGATTCGCCATCTCCCAAATTGCAAGAGGGCAGATCGAGCACCACAGAAAGGAACACCTTCGCGGTTCACCACACATGTGAGCCGGTTCCCTGGGGTGGAAGCCCGCCAGCGAGTTCGCCAATCATCGTCGGCCTGACGGTCTGTGGCACAGTTGGTGCCTCGAGGGGAAGGGTTTGTGCGGCTGAGAAGCATCTACGGCCCGACTGCGACCGCGGGATGGGTCTAGTAGACTAGGGCGGTCAGGGCCTGGGTCGCGGCCTGTGCACGAGATCATCAATGCGGAGGTGGGCGTGGGAATACCGGGACCTCTTTACGGGTTCCTGTTGGAGTCTGGATGGCTTCCTCGGGGCAGAGATTGATACACCGGACACACATTGAACACCCTGCCCCCCAGAGGGGACGCCCCTCCCTGATCCGGATGTTACCCTCCGGGCATACGGCCTCGCAGAGACCGCATCCCGTGCAGCTGTCACCGGCTCTCCAGAGGCGGTTGAGGGGGTTGCACCACCTCAGACCCCACCGGAAGAGGGCATGCAGGGCGCCGGAGACCATCCGAAGGGGCATCGCGATCCTCCGAAACGGTCTCTCCCCGGCCACGACCGCTTTCTGAAGCATGTCACGTGCTCCCGGGCCCGGTTCTCAATCTTTCGGGCTGCGTCCGCCGGTGGGGGGCGCAGCGCCACGACGAAATTGACCGGCATTCCCACGGACGTTCCTCCGATGACCTCGTATCCCTTCCCGGTGAGGATTCGATGGACCTGGTACAACGCGTTACCCTCGTGCCCCTGGAGGGTGCCGGTGAACCGGTGAAGTAGATCACCCTACAGGTATTCACCGTCAGCCCGCCTTGTCGCCACGTGTGTCCACATTATACACTCACGCGCTGGGTGACGAGATACTGCGGGGCAGGCCTCGCAGTCTTGACCGACGAGGACCGCCTTTGCTAAGGTCAGGAGGAAAAGATTCTCTGTCCTCACCTTGAAGTTCATTCTTTATGAACAGGGGGAACTGATATGCGTTACATGAAGACGGCTGATCTGCGTATCAGCTGCATCGGGCTGGGCACGAGATCTCTCGGTGCGGCGGAGGATGATGCTGATAGATGGTCGCGGGTGATCAAGTTTGCCCTCGAGAGGGGCATCAACCTGATCGACACTGCTCCGCTCTACCAGAAAGGGGCCAGCGAAGAGCTTTTGGGTTGTATGCTCGAGGGAAGGCGCGAGAAAGTACTTTTGTCCACCAAGGTGGGTACCCACGGGATGGAGCAGTCCCTGAACAGGCAGGCAATCCAGGAAACCCTGCACCGCAGCCTCGAGCGCCTCCGGACCGACTACATCGATATTCTGCACGTCCACTATCCTGATCCCAGGGCCGACTACGACGGGGTAGCCCGCCTCATCGAGGAGCTGCAGCATGAGGGCACCATCCGCAGCTACGGACTCTCCAACTTCGACCCACGCGAATACGAGCGCTGGCCCCTCGATGCGCCTCCTGTGACCATGCAGCTTCCCTACAACCTCATGCAGTACCGGGAGTACGACGCCATGGAGGGCATCCTGCGCACCGACGGGGTCCTCCCCCTGGTCTACACGCCGCTGGCGGGGGGACTGCTGACCACGCATCCCGATGAGCTCGCCGGGCACCCCATGGCCAGGATGCTCTTTGCCACCATGGCCGAGGAAGATAGAAAGATGCTCATCGAGCGGCTGGACGCTTTCCACCATCACTGCCGGGAGCACTCTACGACCCCTGCCGCCACGGCCACTGCCTACAGCCTCAAGGGCGGCAGCAATGCTGTGCTCGTAGCATCGGGCAGCGTGCAACACGCCCGGGAGATCCTCGATGCACTACAGATCATCGACGAGGAACCGGTGAGGGCCCTCGAACGCATCCCGCAGCCCGTCATGCCACTACAGGCCACGGTCGTCGGGCACCTCGAATCGACCGGTGCCGAAGCCCTCGCCGAGGTGGAGTTTGAATCCCTGGCCGCCAGGGTCGGCATTTGGCTTCCCGGGTCTGTCGATGTGGGAACTATCGTGAAGGTCGACGGTCTGACAGGCAGGTTCATCGAATGATCGAGCGTCAACGTGCGATGGGCGTCCGCGCGTCACGGGCGACCCCATGGTGAGAGGCAGTGTTGAGCCTCACCTCGTGGCGACCGCCCGCACTCCGCGGATCCTTTCGCTGACCATCCTTCCCCTTCGCCTGCGGGCGGGGGCTCCCATGCCCCATCACTGCATTGATCGCCCCATAACCCGGGTTCACGGTGTTCCCTCGGCACCGGGGTCATGAGCTGGGGATGGTTCATCCTCGAAAGAAGGATCCACTCCGGCGTTCAGGAAGATATACACGACCTGGGCTGTGGCCGGCTACTGAAAGGAGAACTCCATGCACTACGACTTCGACAAAGTCATCGACCGCAGGGGAACGGACTCGGCCAAGTGGGACAGAAACACGGCGCTCTTCGGTACGGAGGATGTGCTGGACATGTGGGTTGCGGATATGGACT
>PWUB01000218.1 GCA_003563755.1 Clostridia bacterium | reverse complement strand
GTGCTCTCCATAGCGGTACAGGCCGAGAGTCTCAGCCGGGAAGGGCTCGAATCCGGCGGCGAGCACAACCGCGTCACATGAGAGATCCGTCTCCACTGGCTCCGCGTCGAGATGGATGGCTCCCGTGGGACACGCCTCGACACATGCCATGCAGTCAGCTCCGACATATCTCAGGCACGCATCACGCCGGAGACGGAAGCCCTGCACGCCCGGCTCACCCCCCGGTCGCAGGGGCCTGGCTCCTTCATCGGGGCACGCATCCCGGCACAGCCCACATCCGGTGCACAGGTGGGGGTTGAGGTGCCGGGGGGCACTCAGCAGACCGAGGGTGAACTCGCCGCAGCCGCCCGAAACAGACTTCACCTCGGTGTCCAGCAGCACACTGATCCCCGGGTGATGCATCGCCTCTCTGATGAGATCCAGACCCAGGCAGACGTTGCACTTAGCGCACTCGTCCGCCGCCTTGCAGCCGTAGGTCACTGCCTTACCGCCGAGGCGATCCGTCTTCTCGATCAGAACAACCTCGGTTCCGTTATCAGCCAACTCAATGGACGACGAGAGTCCGGCGACTCCGCCGCCCACAACTGCCACAACCTCCTGCATCACGCCACCTCCTCAGTGATGGTCCTGACCCGACGAGGGCACGCCGAGATGTCGACCCGGGCATTTCCCTGGACGACCCGCCGTATCCTCAGATGATGATCCTTCCAATGTCCACGTGTTCCTTGATCAGTGGAATCAAGCGCCCGAGCTTCTTCGTGTCTTCAGGGCGAAGCTTCACCGTCAGACTCCGGATCTTGTTCAGGGTCGCGTAAGTGTCATCACCGGTCATCAGAATGAGGATGCCCAGCTTCTCGGCCACATCGATGATGGACTCGTGGGGCCGGATACCTCCGGTAACCACGATACCTGCAACGGTGAACCCTGAGTCCTCGTACAGAGACATGGCGGAACGGCAGAGGACAGCGATGAGGGTGTCTTCCCGGTCTCCACCGGTGATGAGGAGCTCGCCCCTGCGCATGTAGTCCAGCGTGCGGTGCGGCTTCATGGTTCCGACGACCATTCGGCCTATGTTCTTGTCATGCTCCGGCTGGTCCTTGAGGGTGAGGCGCTCGAAATCCATCTCATCGCTCAACATCCTCAGGGTGGGGAAGGAAAGCTCGGGTTCATACGGGATGACGCCCAGGACGGGAAGGCCCCGCTGCTGCAGACCACGCGCAGTTGTGTCAACTATTTCATCATACTTATCCTTGAACACCTTATTGATGACCACACCAAGCAGTTTGACGTCATACTGACGGAGATACAACGCGTGTAGGAGGCAATCGTCAATGGTACTCCCTATCCCGCCCTCGACGAGCATTATCACCGGAGCATCGATCATCTCCGCAACTTTCATGTTTGAGAAACCGAAACACTCACCCACGCTCGACTTGCCTGCTCCCTCCAATACCACGGCGTCGTGGCGGTCCTGGATGTTGTCGAAAGCGCGCCTGGCCTTCAGTGCCAGCTCGTCTGCGCGAGACATATCCAGGTGCCTACGCGTGAAACCACGATCCACGATGATGGGGCTGATATCGGAGGGATCATCGGTGAGATCGAAGATCTCCCGGATGAGAGCTGCATCCTCGTCGATCCTGATTCCGTCCCGTAACACGTAACGCTGGCCGATGGGTTTCATGTACCCGACATCGCCGAGCTCATCCCGCAGGGCACTGAGCAGACCTACAGTAAAAGCCGTCTTACCGACATCCTGGTCTGTAGCAGTTACAAAGAATCTACTCATGACTCTATCTCCATTTCAATTGCTACACCGTCATGCCGCCGCTGCTCCCGGTTTCGACGGACGGGAAGAGATTCAGGTCGGTATGGGGAAGAAACTGGGCCGCGACAAACTCGTCCATGAAGGCACTCGCCTGGTGTTCTGCACTGAGTTCAAGGTAGGTCATCATGCGGGCCAGCTCGTGGGATTCCTTCATCTCCCCTCGAGACATCAATCCCAGTTTGGCACCGCGCAGAGCGGTGTTTCCCACAAAGCGAAAACGCTCACGCGGCAGGTCAGGGAACAGCCCGATGGCGATGGCTGCCTCAAGGTTCACCCGATTGCCAAACCCTCCGGCGATGAGTACTTCCTCTATCATCTCTTCACCCATTGAGAGGTTAGCCAGCAGCATCCTGATTCCCGCGTACACGGCGGCTTTCGATCGCATCAAGTTCTTGATATCGGTGGAGTCTATCACTATATCGTGATCAACGCCTGCTTCGTCGGCGTAAACCAGGACGAACTCGTGCCCCTCCTCGCTTTCACGCAGCCGGGGAGTCGATAGGTTGGTTGCAAAACTGCCCGACCTGTTGATGACCCCGGCATCCAAGAGCGACGCCAGGGTATCGATGAGTCCCGTACCACACAGGCCCCGGGCAGGACGCCCCCCGATGGTGACACACCTGACGAACTCACCGCCAGGACCAACCTCAATTCCCTCGATGGCACCCGGGACGGCGCGAGTGCCGCACGATATCCCCCCGCCCTCAAAGGCCGGGCCGGCCGAGGTAGAGCAGGTCACGGCGAAATCGCCGTTACCGAAGACGATCTCTCCGTTGGTACCCACGTCCACAAACAGTGTCAGTTTCTCGCGCTCACACAGCCCCGTTGCCAGGACACCGGCGACGATGTCTCCACCGACGAAGCTGCCGACCGCCGGGAGTACGAAGACCCTGGCCTGTCCGTAAAGATCGAGGTCCAGTTCTGAAGCAGAAAGCGCCGGTGAGGTGCCGAGAGTGGGGATGTACGGGTGTCGTCGGATGTTGTTGGGATCCAGCCCGTAGAGGGTGTGTACCATGGTCGTGTTTCCAGCGCACACCACACAAAGGATCTCATCGCGCCGGATCCCAGCCTGCTCGCTCAGTTCCTTCGCAAGGTCATTGATGGTCGACACCACGGCGCTCTGCAGGTCCCGTATCCCCCGCTCCTTGGTGGTGGCGTGGTTTATGCGGGCGATGACGTCCTCACCGTAGCGGTGCTGCCGGTTGTACCTTCCGGCCCTGGCGACGGTTTGCCCGGTGCTGAGATCCACCAGATCCGCCATGACGGTGGTGGTTCCTATATCCACCGCCAGCCCATACAAAGCATCGTTGTCGGGAGACGACACACGGATGATCTCACCGTGAGACGACATGTCGGTCCAGCAAACATCCACGTTCCAACCGTTTTCGCGTAGGCATCCTGGGAGATCCCCGAGCACTCTCCGCGTCGCGGTGAAATGCTCGCAGGTGGTCACCTCCATCAGGCCGCTGAGCAGCCGGTCGTAGTCGCTGGTATTGTCATCGAGGGAGGGCTCATCCAGACTGACGGTGGCGCTCTGACACAGCGGATCGAGAGGTCTCTCCCGCTCCATCTCCTCAGCAGTGAGGACATGGTCATCGCGGCTGATCAATCCTTCAGTATCGGAGTCGTCCAAAAGGGAGGAGGCCGGAATTGAGATGGTTAGATCACCCATCACCGTGGCGCGGCAGGCGACGATCAGGTTCTCTTCGCGCTGTTCTTTCGCGAGAGGACGTCCACCTTCGAGGAGCTGTATGTCGCCTTCCTCGACCACCACGATGCAGCTGTGGCAGACACCCTCTCCTCCGCATAGACTCCTCACCGACAGGCCCTCCCGGTGGAGGACCTCGAGAAGGTTGTCACCCTGAGCGCAGCTCATTTCGCGTCCGTCCGGACGCACCGATATCGTGCAGGCTTCATCCATCGGCCACTACGACCTCCTTTGTGCCGCGCATGCTGCAAGTAGTCCCGATTGCTGCAAGTACCGATGTGGCGATCAGGCCGCCCGTGCCGACTTCTTAGTTTCCGCTGTCACCCGTCGCTGCTCACCTCTTGCTCGCGCGCCACGCCGACAGGTAGGAGTCGCTGTAGATCTGCCGGTTGAGCAGGAGCTCAGCAGTAATCATGATGTTCATCAGATCTTCATCCAGGGGATCCAGGATGGCCGAGTCAAGACCCTGGGTCATCAGCATCGCCAGATAAGTCTGGTTGATGAGGCTTCTCTCCACCGTGTTCTGAGACACGTTGCTCAGACCGATGATGAAGTGGGGAGATGGATCCGCTATACCCTGCAGCTGGCCGAGGGCCTCGAGAACGATGCCCGGCTGTGTCTGCGTGGCTCCCACGGGGAGAGCTACGACGTCTATGAACAGCTGCTCGAGGGGAAAACCCGCCTCCATGGACGCGACAACGATGCTCGCAGCCAGCTCGACCCGCTTGGCCACGTCGTTGGGAACACCACCCTTATCCATGGTCAGCGCGATGAGGGTCGCATCGTACTTGAGAGACAGCTCCAGGTACTTCTGCAGCTGCTCCGGATCAGCATTCGTGGAGTTTATCATGGGCGGATGCTTGACGGCCTGTAGGCCGGCGAGCATCACGGACTCGATCGGCGTATCGAGGGTCAGAGGCGCATCCGTGGCCTCCTGTATCGTCTCGATGAGCCAGACCATGGCCTCGGCCTTCTCGCGGGAAGGTACTGCAGTGCCGACATTGACGTCGAGGTAATCAGCACCGGCCTCAACCTGCGCGAGCGCCAGGTCATGGATGGGCTTCTTGTCCTTGTTCTGAATGGCTTTGCCCACGCTGGTGAACTGCCCGTTCAGTCTCTCTCCAACAACGATCATGTTCCTTCCTCCTCCCACCCTCTCACTCTGCGGGCGCGGCACCCTTCACAAGACCATCGATGTATTCACGTACCAGTGCTATGGCCTCCGGATGGCACATGGTGACAATGTCCGCACCTGCCTGCAGGTACGTCACGGCGGTGACGGTTTCCCAGTTCACACCCCGCTCCACCTGGCTGCCCCACTCGGGAACCTCGGACTCGGAAGCCTTCACTTCCTTGGCCCGCTGAACTTCGGGACCGACGTTCACGAGGATGGGCATGGACATCAGCTTGTCTCCACCCAGGGCTGCACTCCTGGTCCTCTCGAGGATGGAATAGGCGTACTCCAGCCCATACCCGAGGGCTCCGTTCGTGGGATAGATCACGATCCTTTCGGGGGGCATGCCCATGTCGGAAACCAGGATGTTGACCTGCTTACATATGTTGATGTCGATCGGCGATTCACCGAGGATGTTGTGGCCGTCAGCGATACAGGTTGCTGTCAGAGTCCTGTAGTTATCCTCAGTGGCCCGGGCGAACAGGCACCTCTGCCCGCTGAGGGCCTGGCTGACCGCTGGATAAAGGGCATTGTCGGGTTTGGCCTCTCCGATACCCCATATGATGAGGGGAAGGCCGGTGGCCTCCGCGACGTCCTGGGCAACCTGGGCGCATTCCTCGGCAGATGCGGGGTCCTCATCGGCGGCGTGGCGGGTGAGGTGAAGGGATATGAGGTCGACGTTCCACTCGTCACGACCCTTGAGAGCCCACTGAACCGGGTCGTTGACCACATCACCGAGTGCCTCCAACAGTACGTCCGTCCAGGTATCGGGCACCACATCGTACACATCCAGGGCTATGACCGGCCGATTGGGCATATCGCCCTCGTCGTGCAGGAATGGAAGCGTGCTCTCCCCTCCGACGGTCACGGCGGTATCACCGGTACCGATGGTGACCTCATTTATCCGATTAGTCCATTTCTGTTTCACTCTGGTGACAGTCACGTTCGTCCCTCCTCATTTCAGTTAACACCGACTCCGAAGGGCCCTCCGTATGGCCGTCTGGGTAATGAGGGCCGATCTGTGTATCAGTGAAGGCGTCGCCAGGCACGGGTAGTAGTGATGTAACAGTGGTCCTTCTTCCTCGGCGCTACCGGCGTCCCTTCCCACGAGCTTATCAGCCACGTAATACGTATTGCCGCACGGGGCACTGCGCGCTACGTCGATCTCTTGGATAACTCCGTTGTCGCAACTGATTGCGAGCTCGGGCCTCCCGAAGAACCCGGTGAACTCCCCGATGGCCTCACTGTATCCGTGATGCTGGGTGAGAGCACAGAACGGTGACGGATAAACCGCCTCGATGCCTCGATCCGAAAGACGCTTCGTCAGTTGATTCTGCAGGCCCCGTGGAAGCCATTCCTCGCTGTCCACGGGCATGATGACATCATCGGCAGCCGCCATTGACGCGATCTCGGGCGTTAGTTGCACCAGACCCGGACTCTCGGGAAGCATGACGAGTAGGTCCGCGTCGGGCAGCCCGTTCTGCGGCAGAAACGAGTCGACGTCATCAACCACGACGGGGAGCGGTCCGGGCACCGTGTGTACCCGGACGCTCCAGTGCCGCGGAGCTTCGTCAACCATGAAAAGGACCATCTGTTGGGTCCATGATCCGTTGTCTTCTCCCATCACGAGCAGTACCCTCATGTCAGGATCTCATCCAGCACCTTTCTGACGGCCACCGGCGCCGGCGAATCTGCCGGCAGATCCAGAAGCGACTTCCCGCTGAGGTTGAACTCTACCAGCTCGCTGTCGACGGGAATGGTTCCCGCCAATGCCAGGCCCGTACGCTCAACTTCCCGGCGCACCGGCTCGAGGACCTCTCCGTCGATCCGGTTCAAAAGGAGATACGTTTCGCCAACATTAATCTCAAGGGAGTCCTTGAGCTCGTTGATACGCCTCGCCGAGCGGATGGCCACGGGGTTCTGATCGCTGACGATGAGGAGCAGATCCACGTTCCGCGTGGTCCGGCGGGAAAGGTGCTCCATCCCGGCCTCGTTGTCCATGACCACGTACGGGTAGTTGGGCGTCAGCTCATCTATGAAGGCCCGCAGGACATCGTTGAGGTGACAGTAGCAGCCGGGCCCCTCGGACCTACCCATGGCCAGAAGATCGTACCCGCTCTCCTCCACCAGCGCCATCTGCAGCTGGAGCTCCAGGTGACGGCGTTTGTCCATGGCAGCGGGCATATCACTTCTCGTTTTCATCATATCGGCCTGGATATCACCGAGGGTTCGGGGAGCATCGATTCCCAGCCACTCGTTGAAGTTGGCATTCGGATCAGCATCGACGGCGAGCACAGGTACCTTGCCCCTGGTGAGGAGGTAGCTCAGCACCAGGCTGGCGACGGTCGTCTTACCCGTTCCGCCCTTGCCGGCAATTGCTATGGTATATGCCATCTTATCATTCCTCTTCCACTGAGGCTCAGGTTCATCGATGGACTACGAAACCATCTCTCGCAAGAATGACGGCAGTCCGCTCGCCTCCCTGGGTCCGACGGTTACGTCCCATCCGGATTCCGCTTCCAGCGATCCGCTCATCACAGCAACATAACCCGGTATGACTATGTGACTGTGGTTCACCAGATCCTCGAGCCCACAGTCCTTAATGGCCTTAGCCGTGTCTTCAGCATTGAGGTTCTCCGATGAGTAGGCGGTCATGACCGACTGTCCTTCCGTCTCGACGACCACGATATAGCAGGGTACGCGGCTGGTCTCCACCTCCGCGAGGACGGTGAAGTACGTGAGTGCAAAGTTCGTGGTCATCAGTACGGGAGAGTCGGGGGTTACCTCGCCCACCTCGTAGAGCTTGGCCTCGATGGCCGGGGGTACGCGGGGATCTGTGTAGAGGTTCTGACGCAGTGTGATCAGCGGCAGGGTCTGCCACGGCTCCGCACCGTCTATGACCACGATTCCAGCGTACTTGGACACGTAGGTAGTGGCCTCCATGACAGCCTTGCGGCTGTCATCATCCGTGGCGAAGGCTATGGTCGGATAGCCCAACGGGCGGAAATTGCTCTTCAGAGCCTGCCGACGAATCTGGGTCAGATCGTTCATCACCTCGAGCTGATCCCTTGACCCGGTATCCAGCACCATCTCACGTACGCCGAGCTCCTTTATCCTGGGTGTCAGTTCTGCCAGCTCATCCAGGCCATCGGCGCACACACCGAGGGGCACATCGTGCTCCTTGGCGATCTCCACCATGGCGTCGAGGTTGTCGGAATCCACCCCGTATACCAGGGGACGGGCCTGGGCCAGCTCCGGTACGGACTCGAAGGCAGCTCCGACGATCTCAGGATCCGAACTCATCAGGATGAGAGCCTGCGTACCCTTCGCCAGGGCCCGGCCCACCACCTCTGAGAAGCGGTCAGGGTCCCCGCTGTTCTCCTTGATCGCGATCAACTCAGCGCCGATCTCCTCGCCGATGCGCTCAAACCAAAGCTGGCTGATCTGTTGCAGTCTCTCGTCGAGGGCAGCATCCTCCATATCGTCGGCCACCTGAATCGCGAGGCCGCACGGATGGTAGAAGCTCTCCTCGTGTCGGAACATCACGGTCTCATTGCCGATCTCCAACTGCTGGTCCCCGGAGCCGATCTTCACCAGGGCGATGGGGGGCTCGGCGGCGGCATCCAGTGTCTGCTTGGCCTCCTCGGAGGCATCGGGACACTGGTCCAGGCTGGCCTTCTTGTTGGCCAGCTGCATGGCGAAGGCCAGGCACGTGGGCGTGCCGCACTTACCACAGTTGGTCTTGGGCAGAAGTTTATAGATATCCATGGCTGTCAAGGACATTATCTATCCCTCCGGTTCTCCGCTCGAAATTTCATCAGCCGGATGTCCTCGGCCTCACATCATCGGATCCATCTCCAGAGCCGGATGCCCTATCTTCTGCAAGTGCTCCAGGACCTCCTCTTCACTCTCCGCAACGTCCTCATCGGCAATCATGCTCACGAAGTCCTCGATACCATCCTTGGCGGCGAGGGCATTGAGGCGCTCGCGGACGTCGTCCTTGAGAACCCTGGGCATCCACACGATCCGCTGGTAGCCGCCGTCGGCCCGGATGAACTTCTCACTGCTGATGTACAGCTTGGAGTGGCCGACGAAGCCGGGCGCCTGGACACCACCGCCGATCTGACCCGCCAGGGTCGAGAATCTCATACCCGACGGAGTCATGTCGGAGTACTCGCGGGGCACTATCATGATGCCGTTGCTCAGAGGCAGCATCACGGCTATGCACTCGAAGCAGCCGCACGAAGTCATCGGATCGTGAATCATTGAGTAGGCGCTGAAGCGTTCGAGGTTGCCCCGTGACGCCTCCGCCAGGTACTCGTTGACACCCTGCCACTGACCGAGGTACTCGTCGATGGTCGCACCCTTGTCGACGGGCTGGTTCGGTCCCGTGGGGATGATCTGGTAGTTGGCCTTGGCATCCAGCCACGTATAACCACCGCAGAGACCGGAACGCTCCGGGGTGATTATGCACACGTGGTTGGGAGCGAAGCTCTGGCACAGTATACAGGAGTAGTAAGTATCGATGTCCTCATCGGTCATACCCATGATCCGCTCGTCACGCGAATTGTAGGCTGCACGGGCGTCCTCGCGCAGCTCGACCACGGCTTCTTCCTGGGTGTGCAGGGCAACCTGGACTTTGTCGACGACCGCCCCGTACTCCTGGTGAAGCCGGGCGTGGATTATGTCGCCGAAGTGCTTGATTCTCAAGCCGCTGTCCATACCGTCCCTGGATATCCGCATCCAGTTGATGTCACGCTGTCCCTGGTGCCACGCCCCCGAAGCCTGGTTGATGTACGAGTGGATCATGCGCTCCAGAACGGGCTCGAAGTCCTCCTGCATGTCGCGTCCGTACACGTCCACGACGATGCCCAGGGGAAGCTGGGAACCCGGTTCGATCTCGTCGATGTCCGGGCCGACGAGCTCGATTTTACCGTCGGTGACCTCCTCGGACCGTTCTAGCATCCGGAGGTGCTCGAAGGCGGGAGTGTACTGACCGCCGAACTGGGCGTACATGTCGTCACGGCGGATGATTTCACCCTCGAAGGCCGGACCGTAAGATACCGGCACCGGGACCTCGCTGATCTCCACCTTGAGGCCGCGGACCTCGATGGCCTTGGAGACGATCTCCTCGTAGATCTTGTCCGCGTCGGTCTGCTTGGGCATCGATACTACGTGCTCGTACGTACAGACACCCGTGGGTAGAATCTCCGGTACATCAGTGTCGGCGATGGCCGGGAATCCGAAGTTGATCGCTCCGGCGGCATGGGCGTACTTCTCGTCGTCGATTTCGCCGAGGGCGAGCACGAAGGCGAATGTACGGTTCTTGTTGTAAATCAGGTTGCGTCCGAAGTTGCCCGGTTCCACTCCCCCGAAGGCCATGGCCACGCGGGCCGCGAATCCGAGGGCGAAGATAGCAGTGGTTATGTCCTTACCGAAGGGAACCAGCCGGGTCTCCCAACCCATCTGGACGCCTTCCTCGCGGAGCTGTTCCGCCATGTTCTTGCCGTCGGAAGCCCCTATGAGGAACACGTACAGGTTCTTCTCCTGCAGCTCCCGGGCGATGTTGACGGCGATCTCATTGTTGGGTGCCGCACCGACGATGGCCGCGAAGCCCGGGGCGGTGCCGTCAACGAACTCGATTCCTCGCTTACGGAAGACGATATCGTCCGCCGCTCCCAACCAAAAATCGTCGCCCTCCATCGGACAGTTTTCCTCGAGATGATACGGTATCGGATCCTGAAGGTACTTCAGTGCCTCTATGACCTCAGCAGCGAACAGAGTGGCCATGCCCGCATCCAGGGTATGGCCCAGGTACGGAAGCCACATCTCCTCCGCCGGCTCCGGAGGCAAGAGCTCCTTGACCCGGTCCAGGATCGTTCGCATCTCTCCCACGGTCTCGACTTCTATTCCGGTCATCGCATAGAAGATGGGAAGGTAATACGCGGTGTTGGGAAACTCCACTGTCTGATCTTCGCCGTAAGTTTCGAGGGCGGCCTTGAGGTCAGCCTCCGCCCTGTCTGCGATCTTGTGAGAACCTCTGATAGCTGCAGACGCGATCAGTTTCGACATTGTCCAAACCCCCCTGCCCAGGAAATGCTTATTAGTCTCACTCGGCTTCCAGCTTACGCCGCATCTCCATGTCGTAGAGAACGCGCTCTCTGGCACGCTCGATGCCGAGATTCTTCCTCTTGGTGTCTATATGATCGATGATCCGAGCTGCCATCTTGCCAGGGTCAGCCTCAAAGGCCCAGTTACCGCCGTAGATGTTCATGTACTCCTCGAACAGCAGGTTGGTCAGGTTGTCGCTTCCGAGGGTGGGGAAGCTGACTCCGAAGATCGTGAACACACCCGAGGCCACGAAGTACTGCCCGATGGCGATGGCCTTCTCGCTCATCCATTCAGGAGCAGCGCCGGCAACGGGCAGATCGCTGATGTCATCACCGAGGGAGAGGCGGCTGTTCTGCTGACCCACGTTCACCATCTCGGAGAGAGCGACCAGGACCCTGGAATTGTCAACACAGGATCCAGCGTGAAGTACCGGCGGAATACCGACTGTCTCGCAGACCTCGGCGAGACCCTGCCCCGCCTTCTTCACTGCCGTATCCGGTCTCATCAGCCCGGCCTTACCGGAGGCTATCGCGGAGCAACCCGTCTGCACGACCAGGACATCATTGGCGATGAGTTCCTCAACCAGAGGAACGTGAACCGCATCGTGGGAGACGGCAGGGTTGTTGCAGCCGACAACTCCGGCCACACCGCGAATTCTGCCGTCGATGATGTTGCTGTTCAGCGGCCAGTAGGAAGAGCGGAAGCTGCCGCCCAGCATGTGCATGATGTATTCGTGCGAGAAGCCGGTTATCGCATCGTCGGCATCCTCGGGTATGGTCACTGCACGACGGTTGGGGTAGTTATCGATGGCCTGACGCACGAGATCCCGAGCCGATTCTAGAGGGTTATCATGGTCAAACTCGGCGTGATCGGCACCCACTATCTTGGCCTTGTCGGTGGTGGTGACGATCCTGGTGTGATAGTCCGTGGCGATCCTCGGCAGGGACTCCATGATGCACTGAACGTCGACCATCATCATCTCGACGGCTCCGGTGGCTATGGACAGCTCCTGCTGTAGGAAGTTACCGGCCACCGGCACACCGTGCCTGACGAGAATCTCGTTGGCCGTGCAGCAGATACCCGCGATGTTGATGCCCGTTGCTCCCACGTTCTCAGCCATCTGCAGAAGCTCGGGATCCTTCGCAGCTATCACCATCATCTCCGAAAGCAGCGGCTCGTGCCCGTGAACGATTATGTTCACCTGGTCCTCTTTCAGAACGCCGAGGTTCATCCTCGCCCTCTCGGCCATACGGGTACTGTTCGGCCACGGATGACCGGGGGTTCCGAACATTATGTCCTGAAGCTCGGTGGCGATCATGGAGCCTCCCCAGCCGTCAGCAAGGGCCGTCCTGGCGCCCTGAAGCATTAGGTTTCTGTAATCCTGGTCAACTCCCATATGTGTGCGGTGCATGATCTCGACAATTTCGCGATCCACTCCACGAGGCGTGACGCCCAGGTCGCGCCATATCTGCTGTCTCTTCTCCGGTGCACGCTTGATGAAGGCCAGCTCACCGCTCTGGCGGCCGAACTCAGCCAGGGCACGCTCTCCAACTTCCTCGGCTATTTCGTTCTTGTCACGGCCCTCGGTCTCGATACCGAAAAGGGCGGCCACCTGCTGGAGCTTCTGCTCATCTTTTATCTCGTATCCTGCCACCTCACCGCGAGCGGTTCTCAGGAAGGTGGATGCGACTTCGCGGCCGTGATCCGAGTGAGAAGCGGCTCCACTGGCTATCATGCGGATGAAGTTTCTGGCAACAACCGTGTCCGCCGTAGCTCCGCAGACACCCCGTTCCCTGCTGCCCTCGGGCATTATCCGGCAGGGTCCCATAGCACAGATCCGGCAGCACATGCCCTGCTGGCCGAATGGACACTGTGGGGACTGCGCTTCATACCTGTCCCACGCCAGGTCCAGACCGGCGTCTTTGGCCACCTGCATCATCTGCTGTGATGCGCGATCACTGGACTTTTCCTCGATGCTTCGTTCCCGTTTCGATCTAGGCATTTTTCGCGGCCCTCCCAACTGGATGAACTACCACGACGATTATCCGTGTACCTGCTTATACACGTTGACTCTGATTCCTGCCGATAATGTCGTATCATGGTATGCATCGACGGTGCCTGTGCCCGACAGTATCCCCAATATAGAATAGCATCCGTTGTCAAGCTGCCACCGGGCACAAAAATGACCATTGTCGACGGTTTGTGATGCGACTTTGCCACCTCAACTGTGTACAACGCTCCGTTCTTTAACTAACAGGGAGCGGCATGAATATCAGTTACACCCAGCGTACAGGGGAAGCACCCCTACAAGCCATTGCTTACGATATCATTACCTGAGCCTGAATGGAATCGCCCCCCCGCCAACGGGGCATTGTCTGTCTCATCGAGTAAACTCGCCTGTCTCAATCACCCACGAAACGAGGATATGACATCCACACCCACGTCCTAACCAAATAGAGCGCATACTTGCTCATCGAGGGGCGGAGCAGTAAGATGGACGGTGAACATAATGGGTGTTCGATCCAATGACCCCGGCAGCTCTCGTGCCAGCTGATGAGAGCGTGCATCACGACGAGGAGTGATACGAAAATGAAGATCGCCGTATCGGGCAAAGGCGGCACCGGTAAGACGACCCTGGCAGCCGCTCTGGCCCGCGTTTTCGCCGACAGGGGTTACCGGGTATACGCCATCGATGCAGACCCGGATGCAAACCTGGCGTCCATGCTGAATATTCGGGACGAAATCAAGCCCCTCATCGAGCTCCAGGACATCATCGATGAAAGGGTCGGGGGGCAGGGCGGGGTATACACCCTGAATCCTGATGTGGACGACATTCTGGAGGACTACGCGGTGGAGCACGACGGAATTCGTTTCCTGCAGATGGGAGCGATCAAGCGGGCAGAGTCCGCGTGCTACTGCCCCGAGAATAGTTTCCTTCGTTCAATAGTCAATTCCCTCGTATTTACCCGCGATGAGGTCGTGATAATGGACATGGGCGCGGGCATCGAGCATCTCACCCGCGGGACAGCCACCGGCGTGGATATCATGCTGGTCGTGGCCGAGCCGAGCCGGATAAGCATCGAGACCGCGGAGGTCATCAAGGGCCTCGCACTCGAAGCGGGGGTCTCACGAATCGGGTTCGTAGGCAACAAGATAAGGTCTGACCGTGAAAGACAGTTCTTGAGCGACAACCTGCCCGGTGAGGTGGTAGCCCTCGTCGAGTACGACGATGCTCTCCTGGAGCACGGGCTCGGGCAAGACTTGGGCCCCCAGCCTACACTCTATCGCGAGGTTGAAGCCCTGTACGACCGGCTCACGCAAGAGTGACCCTCGTGCTGACGGGCTGGGTCCGTGGGACCGCCCGTTTCCGGGGGACACAAGCACGCACCCGCCACTGAACACGCGGGAAGGATGGGACTTACATGCAGGAATATGTGCGAATACCCTCTGAGGAGCTTCAAATGGTGGTCAGCGAGGCTCTGCAGGCCTATGACGTACCCTCCACCGATGCAGACATCACCGCTGAGGTCTGTGTCTCAGCTGATCTTCGCGGCATCGAATCTCACGGCGTGGCGCGGCTGATCCCCTACTATCTATCAGGGCTCGAACTGGGGCACATAGAGGCGAGACCACGGTCGCACATAGTCTCGGACCTCGGAGCAGCCTTCACCCTGGATGCTGATAACGGTCTCGGGCATCCGGCCTGTCACAAAGCTATGAAGGAGTGTATATCCCGGGCGAATGAGTTCGGAGTGGCCATAGGCGGCGTCAAGAACAGTAACCACTTCGGAATAGCAGGCTACTACGCGATGATGGCCCTCGACGCCGGAATGATAGGAGTCTGCCTCACCAACTCCCGCCGCCTGGTAATGCCCACCGGTGCCAGGGCAGCCATACTCGGGACCAACCCCATCAGTGTTGCGGTACCGGCGGGTGAGTATCGACCCTTCGTGCTGGACATGGCTACCAGCGTCGTTCCCATCGGCAAGGTGCAGGTGCACGCTCGTAACGACCAGAGCATACCCCCAACCTGGGGCACAGATTCCGCGGGGCATCCCACCGATGATCCCCAGCAGATAATCGATGGAGGCGGTCTCTTCCCCCTGGGCGGACCCGAAGAGACCTCCGGGTACAAAGGATACGGCCTGGCAGCGATGGTGGACATTTTTTCCGGCGTCCTGACCGGCGCCTCATTTCTCACGGGCGTCCTGTCCGGCAGCGACCCCGAACCCGCCGGTGTCGGTCACTTCGTCGCCGCCCTGAGAATCGACGCTATGATCGATCGCGATGAGTTCTCCGGCCGGATGGATCAGTTCATTGAGGAGCTGAAGACCGCTCCCCTGGCGGAGGGTTGCGACGAAGTGTGGGTTGCAGGAGAGAAGGAGCACGATGCATGGCAACGAAACATCACTGGTGGAGTACCGGTCCATGCAAAGGTACTGGAGGAAATCGTCGAGCTGGGTGACCGGCTTGGGATATCGGTTCCACCCAACTGGCCCGAACCCGAGTAGACCGCAGTAATGATGCTCAGGCCCGTGATTTCATGCATGCCCGGTGAGCCCCACCGCCTTGCCGCTCACCGGGTCTTGATTGGCAACGCCGCTTTGCGATCACAGGCAGTCCGCTACTCCCTTTCAACCGATCTACTCCTCCGTTGTGCGCCTGGAATGCCTTTGATGACCCCACGGCGCGGGCATACTACTCCTGCCCTGGGAGGTGCACGCGATGGGTTTCCGATTCGCGATGGCTCTACTGGTGATCGGCGCCGCAGTCCTGCTGTTCGGTCCGGGGGCTTCAGCGCACAGGCCAATCTTCGTGGATGAGCAACCCACCGACCCGACAGATGCACTGCAAATCCCTGATCCGGATATCTCGTGGGCCATCTATGCCGAGCTCGCTTCCGGTGATGCACATTTCTACCGATTTGTCGTGCCAGAGCCGGGACTGGAGTTCTTCGCCCAGATGACAGTGCCAGCCAGGCAGGAGTACCGGAACTTCGATCCCTGGTTTGCTCTGGTCGGCCCTGACCTGCCCAGGGACATCTCCATGCCTGCTCGACTGCCGATGGACTACGGAGCCCTGTTGGCACCAGCCGGCGGGGTGAAAGGGGAATTCTTTGAGCCTTTCACCCAGACCCGCTACATCCTGCGACAGAAAATGCAGGAGGAGCTGGAGGTCGGTACTCACTACCTGGTGGTGTTTCATCCCGATGGAGAGCAAGGCAGATACGCCCTCACCGTCGGCGAGCGAGAGGCCTGGGCCTGGGCCGATCTCCTGGCTTTCCCAGCTATGTGGCTCCGGGTTCGATGGTGGTACAGCGAAGAGCAGACGGTGGTGCTGGTTTCATTCATGGCCATGGCTGCGGTGGTCATCATCCGTCGAATCCACACCACAGTCACACGCAGGGAACATCAGCCTTCGCCGACCCGCAGGGTGCGAGTACGGTGAGGCCCAGAACCGTTGTTGACAGCAGGATTGAGAGAGGGGATCGATCCCCCCTCGATCCCCCCTGGTATCCGGAGCTCATATCTTTAGCGGTGATGCAGCCTGGGTGCTGCGATGAAGGATAGGCCGTGCTCCGTGAGAGCCCGGGCCGTGTTGTTGACTGCCTCATGCTTATCCAGGTAGTTGCGAGTCAGCGCATCCCATTCTCCCGATTCGATGATTTCGCTCTTGTCCCGGAAGTAATCGAGAAGATCGGAAGGGTGTCCCCCTTCGGCCTCGATCCGCTGCTCCACCTCTACTTCGCCGCCCTCGTGCTTGGCGGAGATATTCTTGACCTCCCCTGCCACCTGGAGGAGCTCGTCTCTTCGGTCATACGGCTGGCGCACTATACTCTTGTAGGTTTCGACGATATGGTGCTCGAAGCGGACCACATCCTCCAGTCCCAATGCCCTACGGATGTGTGCGGCAGCCCGCAGGGTATCATTGTTCGTTGAGTTGCTCCAGTTGAAACCGATGAGGGAGGTTGTGCCATCGGGCCGTGAGAACAGCTTTGCCCCAATGAGGGTCCAGAGGGCAGCGTAGGGATTATCGTTGCCCATGAACACTGATATCTTGAACTCGCAGTCGATCCCGAGCTTGTGCAGCATATAGGCCAAAAAAACCGTGCCGGGGTTGATGTTGAGCACCTGTTTGATGCCGTAGGTAGTGTAGTAGTAAAGATACTCCTCGAGCCACTTGAGGGCATATTCATTCGGCTGGCCGATGCCCCCGAAGTACCCGGTGAGGGTCTCGGGACCGCCGAGATGGACATTGCTGCCGTCCGTACCCTTCGTATCGAGGGTTTCCACGTAGCTAGACCCGAACACCTGCATCGCGGCTGCGAAGGCAACGATGTCCCCGTCGTCCTCTTCCTGCTCTTTCATGCTCCGGACTCGGATGAAACGACCAGGCATCAGCTCACGTCGCTGTATGCACTGCTCCGCCTCGATCCGGAGCCATGGAAAGTACTGAGCGGCGCTGATCTCCAGGGTCACAGCGTGGTCGTCCTTGAACGCAATCCTAGATGCCTTTTCGCCCAGCACCGTCCGGCGGTACTCCGCCTCGGATATGAAAGCCCCAGCATCACGCTGCTCGACCAGCCATCTTACATCGCCCAGGTAGGGTGATCCCATTTCCTGGAGGCGAGCCGTCAGGTTATCGAGCTGTCTTGCCTCCCGCGCTGTCCGATTGATCTCCTTTGGCCCTCCGTAGCCCTCCACAATATCCAGAAGCGGGGCAATGACCGGGTTGTTGGGATCAGAAAGCACATCGGAAACAGCCTGCCACTGCTCCTGTCCGATTCGCAAGCTAGAGAGAAGCTCGTCCCTCGTCATCCGTGACACCCCTTCCTTGTTTATCATGCATCGGCGGCCCTCCAATGAGTTCACGAACCAGGTCTGCAACTCCTCTTGCATTCAACTCCCTCAGCAGTGAGTTCAGCTGAACAACGTCGGCCACAACCAGAGAATACCACCCACTCTCCTACAGGACAGACTGTCTTCGCTCATGGGTTGTTCCACAGCACAGGCACGGCGCGCAGCGGTCACACGTCCTGCTAGACTACACGTCCTCGGCAATCATGCTGCCGTGTGACTCTCTATGCTTACTGCACGGGTCCGGCATCAGAGGGCACACATCGTTGTCATCTTCTCGCGCTGACAGTGCAGCCCGGAACCATCAGCAACCACGCACCGCTGAGAACATAGACCCAGATGAAACACACTAACTCACCCCGAGAACAGGCCACCAGAACGCCACAACCAGCATCAACACGCCTATGGAGATAATGGCCGTCCAGAAACCAGCCCGTACGAAATCCCGGGCCTCGAGGTAGCCACTGGAGTACATGATGGCGTTAGATGGAGTTCCGATGATGAGCATGAAAGCAAAGGAAGACGCGAGTGCGCTCGCCACCCCCACCATAACCGGAGAGGTTCCGGTCAACCGTGCCGATTCGAGAATCACGGGACCCAATAGAGCTACTGCCGGTCCACCGGACATGGTCTGGCTGAAAAGAGTCATGAAGGCAGAACTCGATAGGGCAAGACGCAGTCCCGATTCCAGACCAAGTGCGCTCTGTACGGTTCCCATCACACGCGAAGCGAGCCACAGAGCGGCTCCAGAGGTCTTCAACGCAGTCCCGAACGATATAGCCGCAAAGTACAGGAGCACTATACCCCAGTTGATGTGCTGGTAATGCTCGTCCCAGTTGGCAAGGCCTGCCAGGACGTATATGAGAGCTCCCGTGATGGCGACCACCCCAATTCCGTACTGATCGCCTATGGTCACCCAACCTAGCATGACTACAGCGAAGATGGCGATAGTTGCCCAGTCGCCGTGGTTCATTGGCCCTATTTTCTCCATTCTGCCAACCACCGCATCCTCGATGTGACTCAAGTCTTGCTTTTCAGGCTTGTAGAGCATGTAGAGGACAACACCAACGATCGGTGTGAGAATGAGGGTTATGGGTAAAGCCATTGTGAGCCACATTCTGTACGTTACTTGCACACCGGCAATGTCCTGCAGGTAGGCCATCATAATGATGTTGCGGGATCCTCCCGAGGGAGTGCCCATGCCGCCGATAGCGCATCCGTAGGCAATGCCCAGCATTAGGAGTTTCGCTAGTCTGGGGTGCCGCCGGATGCCCCCCGACGTGACTACCAGGGTGACTCCAACGGGTAACAACAGAGCCGCCACTGTATGATCAGATATGATCGCAGATGCCAGAGCCCCGAAACCCATGAGACCTGCCAGTAGCCATGGAATCTTTGGAGGTATGATCTTCAATAGAATGGTCAGCGCCCGTTGATGCAGGTTTCTGCTTACCAAGACTCGAGCAATCATCAGTGCGCCCATCATGAATAGCCCGGAGTCGTGAGCGAAGCTCGCAACTGCCTCCGCAGGCGGCACAATTTGAAAGAAAATAATCCATGCTAGAACGAGGGGGAAGCTGGCACCTACTGGCAGGGCCTCGGTGACAAAGGATATGACGAAAAAGGCCAATAACGCCAGCATCCGTTGCCCCGGCTGCGTGAGCCCAGTGGGTGTGGGTGCTAACATTATCGCTGAGGCAACGAGCCCTCCAAGTAACAGCCATTTTCTTGGAGATGCTTCTGCCCAGCGTAGCCACAGCCTGCTGATATCGCCCACCTCTCATCCTCCGAAAATGCCGTGCTCCATGTACTCGTCCGACCCCGGGTCGTTCAGTGCAAGCAAGAGGCATAAACCTTGTTTTACTTCGACACTCGGATGCGTATCCCTTGTAAGTGCATTATTTTCGTCCCCGAACTACCTGCAGGGTAAAGTCCAGCGACGGATTGCTCAAGGGTTTGTTGCCGACCCGCAGACAATGTGATATAGTTGCTTTGCGAAACAACGGGCTGTGGCGCAGTTTGGCTAGCGCGCTTGAATGGGGTTCAAGAGGTCCCCGGTTCAAATCCGGGCAGCCCGACACCGTGAAGCCCCCACCCAGTATGGGATCCGGGGGCTTCGATTTGCCCCACCACTTTCAATGTTGCTGGTCCTCCTCCGGCCCATTTCACCTCCTCCCCATCCGTTTCCTGCTCTCCCCCTCCCAGGTATTAGAGACTATTCGCGGCCTCCGCATGCTGAACCCCAACAGGAACCCGCTACCTTCTGGCGAATACATAATACATCCGTCCTGGCATGCTCTACCACAACCGGGGCGATGCTGATCTACGCGGAGGAGGCCTTTGACGCGTTCATCACAGAAGACGGTGTGATCTTCTGTTCCGGAGGCCTGGTGAGCAGGCTGCGTTTAACCATGTGAGTGAACCTCGGAGAGATCCTTACGAAGACTGGGCTAACAAGCTCTAATACCGCGACAACTCGGACATCGTGCATCGACAGTACGAACGAGGGACGTGGTCTGCCTAGAGCGCAACCAGAGAACCCTCATGGCGTGGAGGTTGGATTGAAGGATGAATAGCTAGAAAAAATTGTGTAGCATCTTCAGTTGATCCCAAAGAAACCAAGTAAGAGGTGAGGGTAGCTGAAGCAGCAGTGTCGCTTAGACGGGAGAGAAACCATGAATCCAACCCAAACCATGGCACTGTTCATAGACGGCGGATACTTGTATTCACTGTTGAAGACTCGATTCGGTGAGCCTCGCCTTGATTACGCCACACTGGCTGAATGGGCCTCCGGTGCGTTCAGTATCTTTCGGGTGTATTACTACGATGCCCTACCTTACATGCCGAGCAATCCGACTGAGGTGGATCAACAACGCTATGACAACAAGAAGAGGTTTCTTACTGCTCTCGACTCTCTACCTCGTTTCATGATCAGACAAGGTAGGCTTGCCTTCAGGGGTTATGATAAACGGAACCAACCAATACTCGCTCAGAAGCGGGTTGATCTTCAGATGGGACTTGACATCGCCACCGTCGTAACCCGTGGGTCGGTGACTGCAATAGGTATTCTTTCGGGAGATAGTGATTTCGTGCCGGCAGTGAATCTAGCCAAGGACAACAGTGTGCTGGTTCGCCATATACATGGACCGCGGGGCACATACAGTGAGGATCTTTGGAGGCTTTCAGATGAACGCTTGGAGATGACGGAAGCCACAATCAAATTGGTGTTGAGATAAGGAGAGACAATGAACATAACCAAAACGAATAAGGGCCGTCTATCAGCGACGGCCCTTCCCAGATAGTTTGCTCGGTGCAACCCCGAGATGCATTGTGCAATTAGTATATGCGTTAGCGCTCTCGACTATCAAGGAGACACTTACGGCGAAATCAAGAGCGAAATGGCGTAAGCACGAAATAACCGCAAGAGTATACAAATATGGTTGTCACACCTGGCGCAATGCGAACACATCCGGATTTCTGACGACCGACCGTAAATGGATGTCAGGCATCTTGTTATCCCTCTTATGAGGAGATATCAACCTTTGAGCGACTGG
Source organism: Clostridia bacterium (assembly GCA_003563755.1). Next base: position 1,259 of record PWUB01000218.1, on the reverse strand, counting down.
AAGAACAATCTTTGTTACAGTGACAACTTGGGCATCCACGCGGGATCATATCGCCGATGAGTTGGTGGGCTACCCCGATCCCGCGCACGGCCGGCCGAAGAAGACGCCGCAGATGCCCTCCACCCTGGCAATGGCACACTACCGCAACCACACCCTCTCCATAATCGGCCTTTCAAAGATACTCAGATCCGCTGTAGTGGCGAATAGCGGTGAACTCAGGCACCACTCATCAACAGTAATAGCCGATCCTTATATAGCAACTGACGGATCAGCTAGACGTGCGTCCTCCGCCATCCCCACGAAATCCCACCTTCGTCGGCATTCAGGGGGGCGTCTGAGACACAAGCCAGCCGTTGCTCCCAGAAACCTCAGCTCTCACTGCGCCCGAGCAGCCGCCTCATACGTTCCTCTTCCTCTTTCGGCATGCCGTACGTGTGCTGACGCTCAGGGAATCTGCCCTCCCGAACGTCGGTCGCGTACTCCTCGAAAGCTGCAACCATGTCATCAGCGAGGCTCGCATACTGCTTGACGAAACGCGGAGTGAACGCCTGGAATATTCCAAGCATGTCCGAAACAATCAGCAGCTGTCCATCGCAGTCCAGACCCGCACCTATACTGAGGATGGGAATGCTTGATCTCGTGTGCACCTCCCGGGTCACCGGGGGCGGAACTGCTTCAATGAGGATCGAAAAGGCGCCTGCCTCCTCTATTGCCTCGGCATCCTTAATGACGTCGACCGCTGTCTCGGCATCTCTGCCTTGGGCCCTGAAACCGCCCAACTGACCGGCTGACTGGGGAGTGAGGCCGAGATGTCCCATGACCAGCATTCCTGCATCGGTGATGGCCCGAACATGTTCGGCGACCCTGACTCCGCCCTCAAGCTTGACGGCATCGGCACCGGTCTCCTTGATCAGTCGGCCCGCGCTGTCCACGGCCTGCTCCACGGAAACCTGGTAAGACATGAACGGCATGTCGGCTATGATGAAGGTGTTCGGTGCTCCCCTCCGCACCGCCTGCGAGTGACGGACCATGTCATCCATGGTCACCGGAATGGTACTGTCATATCCGAGCAGGCACATCCCAACGGAATCACCCACGAGGATCATGTCCACCCCCGCCCGCTCCTGAAGCATGGCGGTGGGGTGATCGTATGCAGTGAGGAAGACGATCTTGTCACCCTGCTGACGCATTTCGCGGAAGTCAACTACCGTCTTCTTGGCCATGATTCGCTCCTTTCAGAGGTTCCACCAGCCTACATC
>PWUB01000319.1 GCA_003563755.1 Clostridia bacterium | reverse complement strand
GACAGCACGCACGGTCTGCACCAGGCCGAGCTCGCCTACATGGAGGGCGTCGTCGAACACCTGGTGCTCCGGACCCGACTGGAGTCGCTGTTGGGCCTCGGGGTGCCCTGGATCGATGAACGCATAGAGGAGGCCCTCGGAGAGATAAGGGATCTGCACTGAGCTGCTCCGGCACGGCGATCACCAGGGGCTGGGCACTGCGACAACATCGCCCTGCGGAGTCGAAACGTGCTGTGCCAAAGAGCGGGGCCGGGCCCGGGCGCACGGATCGGACTTCTTCTGCGATCCGGGGTCACCGGGAGCTGCTATCTGCGGGTGGACTTCACAAAAGAACGACATCGCTGACCGACCCGGCCGGCTGACCGGTCAGCAGTCTTGAGCGGTGGCCTCAGGCCTACGGGTGTATGATGCGGGAACACCGCCGTGCGGTATAATGACCGGTAGCGAGGTAGTCAGGAGGTGTGACTGATGCCGGACCCTATGGATCGAAGACCGGTCGTCATCCTACTGCTCATATGTCTCACGGTGTTAGCGTGCTCGAGTACGCCCGACCCGGAGAAGACGGTGGAGGACTTCTGGGCTGCTTTGCAGGGCGGCAATTACGCAGAGGCCGGGGAGTATCTCTCGACCGGATCACCCGAGATGCCGGGCGATATGTGGGAAGATGACCTGACCGACGATACAATGGTAGCGGCATTTTTGGCGAGGCTGGATATCTCCGTTGAGGGCCACAGCATCCACGGTGACACCGCCACCGTGTACACTGTGATCACCATGCCAGATATGCAGGTTCTGTTCGGCGGTTTCATAATGGAGGCGATGGGCGCAGCCTTCGCAGCCGCCTTGTCGGGTGTCTCCGACGAGGAGATGGAGGAGATGTTCCGTGAAATCTTCATGGAAGTCCTCGAGAACACTCCCGATGTGAGCGTCGAGCACGACGTGCCGTTAGTGCTCAGGGAAGGCCGCTGGTTGATAGACGGTGATGTCATGCCCGAGGCCGACATGCCGGGTCTCCCTGATTGAACGCGGAACTTCCGCTACCCTGAACGGTGATGTAGCACAAGCAGAAGTCATCCAGTTGCCCCTCCGGGGAATCCAGGTGCAAGCACCCGGGGGCATCCCGGGGTGACCGCGTCATCGGTTCTACAGAGGCCCCATCAACGGTGCGGCGTCGAAGGTACCCCGGGCCCCGCACCGATTGCCCGCGGGCGATGCGGTCGAAAGCGGAAACCGAAGACTACCTGGTGTTGCATCAGCTCCTGGGCTGCGTGGGATGGGCGCAGAAATAGCTGGCAGGGGAGACACCCGTGCGGGGGCATTCTGGTTGCCCGAGATTTCGCCAAGCGGGTCGAGTATGGAGTTGACCCGGCCGGAATTTTGCAGGAGGTATGACACACACCAGCCTCCTCTGGGGTGACTCCAATGTGAGTGCTGGGAATATCTCTGAGCGCCGCAAGTGTAATGTGCGAGTCGCTCCCCTGCACGATCCTCGCAGCAAGATCCGCATATTTGTCTACCAGGACCCATGCAGCCTGCAGATGCGAGAGGCTCCACCGGCTCTCAGAGCCTCTCCCATTGAGCCGTTCTCCCCGACGCAGGCAGGAAGACGCGAGCCGGCGTGGAAACTGAGCGGTGATACCCGCCTGTCATGTGATCTGGACAGGGAGGAAGGAGATGGCAGAGATGAATGCTCGACAGCTGTGGAAGAGCTCTGAAGACCTGGCAACTGAGTGTCTGCATCATCCCTTTGTCCAGGGGATCGCCAGCGGCGACCTCAGCCGCACCTCCTTCGAATTCTACGTGGGCCAGGACGCCTTTTTCCTGGAGTCATTTGCCAGGGCATATGCCCTGGCCCTGGCCAAGGCCACTGATCAGGAGAGTATGACCGAGCTTCTGCAGCTTCTGCAAGGGGCACTGGATGAGCTTAACCTGCACCGCAAGTACGCGGAGCGATGGGGAGTGGATCTGGAGCCGAAACCCGCATCCGCGACCCGCGCGTACACTGACTTTCTCCTTCGTGTGGCCTGGAGTGAACCTCTCCCGGCCATCATGGCCGCGATGATGCCCTGCATGAGGCTGTACTCTTTTCTGGGCAAGTCATTGGTGTGCGCCGTCAACCCACAAAGCCCGTACCGGGAGTGGGTAGAGACCTACTCCGATGACGGATTCGCGGCCCTGGCGGAAAGGCTGGAGACACTCTACGATCGGCACGCCGCCGGAGAGGGGAACGCGGCCGGGCTGTACCGCACCGCGATGGAACTGGAGCTGGGGTTTTTCCAGCAGGCCCATGAGTATTCTTCCCCGTGACGGACGGGGGTGCAGGGGCGGGTGGGGGATGGTGGCGGACCGCGGCACCCACAGCCGCAGGAGTGAAAATGGCGCGCTAACCCCGTCCGGACGGGAATGTGCGTGGTCGGGGTTTCCCTCGCTGTCGCCTCGATTCGCGGGATCGGCAGTACACGCTGTGATAATGGAGGGGGCAGTGGGATCATCCCGGAGCCCCCTCCGAATTACGACCGCGCTCTGACGTAGTCACACCTGTGGGCCCTCTTGTTCAGGTGTCCGGCCGGACATCGACGTACAGGGGGCTGCTCCACGCCATCTCCCCGTCCTCCTGGGTGACCCGCACGTAGTAGGGGTGGGTGCCCCGCCCGACCTCCTCGTCTGCGAAGATGAACTCCACCTCCTCGGGTCCCGGTTTCGCCCGGGCCAGCGACACCTCTACCCTCTGATCCACCCGTCCCGCCTCCCTGGTGATCGGACCCGACCGAAGTTCCGACAGCGTGAAAGAGAAGGAGATGGGCTCGCTCTCGAAGCGGAACCTGGGGTTGTCTGCGCCATCGACCCCGACGATCAACCCATCCAGGTCGCCGGAAGTCATTGAAGACCAGCGGATCTCCTTATCGCTGGAGTGGGTTACGCCCTGGCGGGGGTTATCGAAGGCGAACTCAGTCACCGAACCGAAGTTGCCGTCGGCTATCTTCAGGCTTCCCTCCCAGTTGGTGTGCCGCCCGCGGCTCTTCAGCCGCGCTCCCCTCCAGGTCACACGGATCTTTCCGGTGGTATGGTCGGCGGGTCTCACCAGCTCGTGATCGTACACCACCCGGTCTCCCCTGATGACTTGCACCGAGTACAGGGGTGCCGTGCCGTGCACGCTCACCTCGATCCTGGGCCGTCCGGCGCACGTGAAGGCCTCTCCCATGTGGTGCTGTCCGGACATGACCGACAGCAGGATTCTCTCCCCGGTGGTGGCGTAGGTTCGGCGTGCCTTCAGGGCCTCCCAGATACCCTCGCGGGTCAGGGAGCGGGCCAGGATTCCCGCCAGGCCGCCGCGGACGCCGAAGGAGGCGCTGGTACCGTAGCTGGCCCCGGGTCTTCCCGTGTGATCATCACCTGCACCGATGACTCCCACCCGGTGCCCCTTCTCGAAGGCCTCCTGCAGGAACCACTCGAAACGGCCGTGCACGGAGCATATCTCTATGACCGGCTCCAATTCGGGATCGTGGTAGTCCAGGCTGGCCCGGCGACCGCCGATGTGGGGGATGATGATGGCATCCCATCCTCTCAGGGTGTCATACAACCTGTCCACCGGGTATCGGTCGAGATGGGCGTCGGAAAGGTCCGAAACCTGCCAGTGGCTCGACCTGTAGATGGGCTGGTCGTCCTGCATGTAGATGACATTGTGGTCTCCTCCGGCCGGCGTGTTGCCCGACCACTCGTAGCCGAGGAAGGTCACGAACTCTCCGGGTGCATGAAAATCACGGGTCTCCTCCGTGATCTCCTTCCAGTCCTCCCTGGTTATCTGAAAATCGTTGCCCTGGTGGGTGCATACATCGACGCAGCCGATGTCCCTGGCGAAGTTGAAGTATTCCTCGACGCTGCCCGTGCCCACGGTGCTGTCGGTCTGCCCGTGAAGATCCGCCCAGAACAGCCGGAACTCGGGGTCGGCGGAGAAGCACTCGATAGGGTTACTCCTGGCTTCACCCAGGTCTTCATTTCGCGCCGTGATCCGGAGCCGGCCTTGCAGGGCGGTGAGACCCGATATCTTGCGCACGGCCTCCGCCCCCCTGTCGAAGGCGACCGTCTCGGGCAGGCCGTCGACCGGTACCTCCGAGGACAGGTTCACGACACCGGCGTACGAGGAGGCAGGATTGCCCCAGCCGTCCTCCGCATTGAGCGTCACGCTGAAAGGAACTCCGGTGGTCACGTGGCCCGGGGCGATGAGCACCAGCCGCCGGGCATCACCTCCCCGGATCTCGACGCGCGGTGAGCTCGGTACCCGGACGAAGATATTCGTCTCAAAGGACTCGACCAGGACCCGGAATTCGAAGGCGCTTTCACGAAAGGTCTGGGCCCGGGTTCCGGGTCCGCCGCCGGACGTGTCGCCGTAAGTGATGAACACCTGGTCGCCCTCCTTCAGGGACCCGTCCAGCACGTAGATCGTGGTCACCTTGAACCAGGGCCGCATGTGGCCCTTGGGTTCGAACACGGCCCTGAGCCTGGCGTCGCCCGTGGTCGACACCGTGAGATAGTGGGGCGCTTGTGGATCGGCCATCTGGGGTTCGGCCCAGTCGCTGGCCAGCCGCATGGCCACCTTGATCCGTCCGCCGTTGTCCACGCCGTATCTGCCCACGGTGTATGAGATGGTCCATGTGCCTACCTGGCCGGCGGTGATCGGCCTCGAGGGGTCCAGGCTGGCCCGGCCGTACCAGGTGGATGACTCCTGAGCATCACAGCAATTGGTCTTCACAGAGGGGGGCTCCCTTCACAGAAAACGGATTGATGCCTGTGGTTTCTGCTGCCCGCGATGGGTCGGATCAGTGTGTACATGCCCGGGTTGCGACATGATGACAAGGGCGACGAGGTCGTCCGATGACTGCTCAACCTTTCGTCACGACCCTCGGGGATTCCCCCTCATCCGAAGGCATTGCACTACATGAGTCACCCGACTCCACTGTTCCCTTCGCCCGGATGTGACAGGCTGCTGGCACACGCCCTCGATATGCTGTCACCGGGGTGATGAAGTATGCTGTGCAAGAGGTGCCCAGGATGCCGAAGGCGGTCCTACTCCGCGGCCGACAGCTCCCCCTGGATCTGTCCTTACTGTGGCGAGGATTCCAGCGGTGTGCCGGCCGGTCCCGCGGGTCCCGGGGACGCCTGCCGTGGCGAGGATGAACGCCCCGGGGTGAAGAATTCGCCTTCCTTGCAGGAAGGACAACTGCACCTTCCCTGAGAAGATAGGTGCAGACGTCCACGAAAGGGGACATGGCCAATGCAAGGGTTGGTACGACAGCTGCACTCTTACTGCGGTGCCCAGCCATACGAGATCAACTGGCACCTGAAGAATCTTCGGACCGGGGAGATGGCTGACAGAAACGGCGACCTGGTACTGCCCTCGGCCAGCACCAGGAAGACTGCGATAATGATGGCTGCTCTCGAGCAGGTGAATGAGGGAGTGCTGAGCCTGGATCAACCCGTGACCATAGAAGCGAAGTGCCAGGACAACAACTCGGGGACCTTCCAGCACTTCCAGCCGGGGTTCACCATACCCCTGGTGGATGTAATGCACATGATGATCATCGTCAGCGACAACACCTGCACGGGCATCATCTCGGACATGCTGGGCCTTGATTCGGTCACCGCCTACTGCCGCCGCATCGGCATGAAGAACACCGCGCACCGGCACAGCCAGGGAACCCCGAATGATCTGCCATGGGATTACGATGTTGAACTGAGCAACGCTACGACCCCCAACGATCTCGGACTGCTCTACGACCTGATACTGGCCGGCGCCGGCGATGAAGATGCAGCCGCGGTGCTGGGATGCACGAGGGAGCTGTGCCAGCTGGCCCTCGACATCCTCAGCCGCCAGAAGCTCCGCACCCGGCTTCCCTTCCGCCTTCCCCGCGGCACCCGGGTCGCGCACAAGACCGGCAGCGGTAAGCGGACCATCAACGATGCGGGGATCATATATGATGCCGACGACAATCCGCTGTTCATACTGGCCGTGATAACGGACCAGGTTTCCGCCGAGGATCTGCCTGACGGGGTGCCGGGACACGCGGCGGCGCAGATCGCTGTGCAGAAGCTGGCGCGGATGTGCTACGATCACCTTTCCTGAAAGCATCATGGTGCGGGCGTCTCGCTCCGGCGTCCGCACCGCCATAAGCTCAGCGGTGAGGAACACCCCCGCATTGACCAGGTTCCGGAGGCTCCGTGGTGGATATCCCTGCCCGCCTCCTGCTCGGGTAAGAAGGGTGTGTCTGAACGTACGGTAGCAACGGTGTTCCTGGAGTCGGTCAGTGGGGGCGGGAGTGTTGAGGGTCAACAGCACGAGGCAACACGACTGATCAGGGTCCGCCGGGTGCGTGGGCGGGCCTGGTCCCGGGATGCCCACGCGTGTCCGCAGGGCATACCCATCATTGAGGCTCTGGGATGCCCACCGCGTTCTGGTTGGCGGGGACAGATGAGACAGTCTGACTGAATCACCTGGTGACCGTGGCGGATGTGCATCACCAGGATCAGCCCCGGTCTTACTGCATCAGCAGCACGAACTCCCGTTGGTGATGGACCGACTGGGACAGGACCTGCCGTGGGTCCCGGCGAATTCCTGGCACATGAAGGTGCATCTCCATATTGCAGCGGAGGGTTGGGATCATGATGACGGTTTTCGATGCAGCCGCCGCACGCAGGACGAGCACGGAAGAGCTCCTGGAGCGCCTGGTGAACATGGACTCGGCCAGTGAGCACGCTGAGGGTGTCAACGAGGTGGGGGAACTGCTGGCGAAGAGACTGGACTCTCTGGGATTTGCCG
>PWUB01000134.1 GCA_003563755.1 Clostridia bacterium | reverse complement strand
GGACAGCTTCTCCTGGATCGACTCCATGCAGTCCTCGATGGTCACTGAATCCCGCTCGATGGTGTGAACCACCGGCTCTTCCTCGACCAGGAGGTTTTCCAGTGCGAACACGAGGTCCGAAAGCTCCGTACCCTCTATGTCTGCCAGGGCCTCCTCCCATTGTTGGATCTCGGGCGAGATGCGGGGGAAACGGTGGTCCATGTCGTCGGCCCGCCGGCGGAGCTCCTGGGCGGCCTCCTGGTACAACCGGTACTCCCTGAGCCGCTCCAGGAGGCGCTCGGAGGCGTCCACCTCCTCGAGCTCGTCGGCGTCGTCATCGTCGGGGGCCGCGAAGCTGGCCGCCTTCTTTTGAAGAAGGTCAGAAGCGAGGTCGAGGAACTGTACCTGGTCGCCGAGCTGCACCTCGTCCGCCGCGCAGGCGTCGAGGAATGTCTCCACCATCTGAGAGATGTCTGTATCCTGAAGGTACGCCCGATCATCCTCGGCCTCATCCAGCGCATCGAGGGCGGCGCGCAGCCTGTCCAGTTGTGCCGCCGCGGCGGATTCCTTCTCCGGCGTTGAGACCATGTGTCCTATCTCCCCCTCCTGGATCAGATCACGAAAAGGCCGGCCAGCAGTTGTAGGGTCCCCTGCAGCAGGCCGGCGATGGGCATCATTATGGCGCTGATGAGGCCGGTGACCAGGAGGATCATCAGCACCAGCCATCCGTACTGCTGCATCCCCATGACGAACCGTCCCAGGGCCGAACGGTGGTTGACGAGGGCCCCGAGGACCCTCGAGCCGTCCAACGGCGGCACCGGAAGCATGTTGAACACCGCCAGCCATATGTTGTACATCAGCAGGTACCAGATGATGGTGAGAGCGGCCGGGCCCAGGGCGCCCCCGAACTGCATCAGGAGGTAGGTGGCCAAAAAAGCCATGCCCACGTTGGCCGCCGGGCCGGCGAGGGCGGTGAGGAGCATGCCCCGGTCTCTGTCTGCAAAGAACATCGGGTTGATGGGAACGGGCTTGGCCCAGCCGAAACGGAAAAGAATCAGCATCAGTGTCCCGACGAAGTCCAGGTGAACCAGTGGGTTCAGCGACAGCCTGCCCGCGGCCCGCGGCGTGGGATCCCCCAGGATGTCCGCCGCGTATCCGTGGGCCAGCTCGTGAAAAGTGATAGCCACCAGCAGTCCCGGCAGGCTCATCAACAGGGTCATGGGTTCTCCGAACACTTGACTTCTCCCCTCATCACCATCTAGCTGGTGTTGGCTGCGTCCCGGGCCTCGGCGTGCTGGGGGCGGTCGCATCTGCCTCCCCAGCGGGCGGTGTGACCCTCGCCGAGACGGATCTCGGTGATCTCGCAACGGCTGCTGCAGCCGGTGCAGGTGAAGCTGTCGACGGAGCATTCACCCCTGGTCAGCCCGAAACCCCGGAAGCTGCTGGGTCCCTGGCGGCGTTCGCCCTCTTCCTGGGCCAACAGGGCGGCACCGAGGGCCCCCATCACCCGGTGATGTTCGGGCACATGCACCTCGCAGCCGAGGGCCCGTTCCAGGGCAGCCCTCATGCCCGAGTTGGAGGCTACTCCCCCCTGGAACACGACGGGCGACTGCACGGTCTTTCCCTTGCACACGTTGTTGAGGTAGTTTCTCACCAGGGCCTCACAGAGTCCCCTCACTATCGACGGGGTCGTCCGTCCCGCCTGCTGCTTATGTATCATGTCCGTCTCCGCGAAGACGGCGCAGCGCCCGGCGATCCGCACCGCCCGCTCCGCCTGCCGGGCTAATCGGCCGAGTTCCTCGATCCCAACGCCCAGCCGCTCCGCCTGCCGGTCCAGAAAGGACCCCGTACCGGCCGCGCAGACGGTGTTCATGGCGAAATCGACGACCACTCCGTCTCGAAGAAGCATCAGCTTTGAGTCCTGCCCGCCTATCTCGACCACCGTACGTGCGTCGGGAACCAGGTGCAGGGCGGCCACCGAGTGGGCGGTGATCTCGTTGTTGACCACGTCTGCCCCCAAGAAGGCGGCGGCGATGCGCCTGCCGGAGCCCGTCGTACCCACACCGTCCACTACCATATTACCGTCCGTCTCGCCGGCAATCACCCCCAGGCCCCGGCTCACGGCGGCCAGGGGGTCCCCCGCCGTAGGCAGGTAGACGTCGCGCACGATCTCGCGTCGGGCGTTCATCACCACCACGTTCGTGCTCACGGATCCGACATCGACCCCCAGGTAGCGGCCCGGACCTCTATAGGTACTTCCCTTCTTCACCTTCGCTTCCTCCCTCTGATCCTTCTTCGGCGCTGCAGAAGATCCACGAAGGCCTCGAGCCTGGTGGTTAGCCCCTCTCTCCCCGAGTGCTCGTCGAACACGACGGTCATCACCGGAACATCCATGTCCCGGGCCAGGGCGGGCATGACGGAGCGGGCCATGATCTCCGGCAGGCAGGTGAAGGGCATGACGTGTATCACCCCGTCGACCCTCTCCGAAAGCAAGGCGGTCCGCCCCACTGTCTCCTGCCCCGCGCCCCCGACGAAATGCTCCAGGTACGGCACCGCCGCCTTCCTCGCATCATCCTCGGGTCGAGACATCCGCAAGAAGTCGAAGAAGACATTGTCCCGCACCCAATCGGTGAGATACACGGTCCTTATGACCTCGGCGCCGATGTGTCCCAGCTCCTCCTGTAGGTGCAGGTTTGCCGCCGGCTCCAGCATCATGAAGACCTCGCCGACCACCGCTATCCTGACCCGTTCATCCCCACCGGGCTCACCCGATGACCTCAGCCGCTGTAGGGCCTCCGCCCGGGCATCGGCCACCTCGTCGACGGTGGCGGCAGCGTCGATCATCTGTACCGCCCCGCGCAGGATGCGGGTGGTGCGGCCCGGCCTCGCCTCCCGTGGACGCTGCCGCAGTCCCTCCCGCTCTATGTCATCGAGGGCGAGCAGCTTCCGCCAGCCCAGGGCAGCCGCCCGCAGGATGTCGGTGATGCCAACACCCGATGTCAGCTCGCCCAGGTCGCCCAGCAGCCGCCGCAGGTTCCCCCGGGGCGGTGAGGCCACCACCCACCGCAGGTCGTGCCCGAGGTCCCGGAGTATGTCACGCTGGATGCGGTGGTAGTAACCGAAGCGGCAGGGCCCCACCCCCGATGCCATGATAACGGCCTCGAAATCGTCTTCGTCGGCGGCCTGCAGGTAGTTTCCCAGGTTTATCTTCAGGGGAAGACACGCCCCCTCAGGCGCGTACCTGGCTCCCAGGTTGACCGTCTGGGCGGTGATGGGAGGAGGGACGACCACCTCGTGGTTCATTCCCTCAAGCACGGCCTTCATCCCCACGTGCAGCGTGCCTATGCGGGGCATGGTCACCCTCATACCCCACCACCGTCCCGCCGCCCGCGCCTCCTCCGCAGCATGTCCGTGAAGGCCTCGAGCCTGGTCAGAAGGCCCTCCTTGCCGGAGTGCTCATCGAGGGCGAGGTTCATGAAGGGTTTGTCTCCCTCGCAGCGCACCCGCCTTCCGATGGTCTGTCCCAGTAGAGAATCGGAGCCGCATCCGAAGGCGTGGGCGTGTATCACGCCGTCGACGTCGTCGCGGCGGCAGTAGTGACGCGCCGCGGCAAGGACGATGGCACCCTCGGTCCAGTAGAGCTTCTCCGGGAGCTCGGACAGAAGGGAATCCAGGAGCCTGCTGGACAGCTCATCGGCGAGCAGCGGCAGGGCTGCACAGTCCATCAGCCTGCCCAGCAGGTACGAGCTGGCCAGATCATCACCGAGCAGGTAGGGATGACCCAGGACCGCCACCCTGAGGGTGTCAGGTCCCTCCTCAAACCGGGCCATGCTGGATGCCGTCTCCTCAGACACCGACCGCGGCAGTCGCCGGTACACACAACCGGCCTCGGCGAGGGCAGCGCCGATCCGGCGTCCCCCGAAGCCCATCCCCCGCGCGAACTCCACCAGCCGGCGGCGCTGCCTGCGCGGGCTCTGGGAGGCATCGACCTTGACAGTCACCAGGGAAGTCAACCTCACCCCGGCGCGGATCACGTCCGGCAGCCCCATGAATTTCGGGCAGCTAAACTCCCGGGGGCGGGTGCTCACCACCCGGGGAATCACCAGGTAGTCCACCCGCGGCTCCAGCCAGGCGGCGTGCCCGTACAGTACCTTGACCGGCAGGCACATGTCATCGGGTGCGGTATCCAGCCCCCTCGCCAGGATCCGGGGATCCGTCGGAGGAGACACCACGATCTCCACCCCCAGGGCAGCTAGGTATCTCTTCCAGAACTCGAAGGCCGTGTAGTACATCAGGGCCCGGGGAAAGCCGACCCGCACCCCCGTTTTGACCCGGGCCTCCGCTGCCTCTACCGCGGTATCATCCTGCACGGGCCGTCCCTCCTCTCGAAAACCCGGCCTGCAGCCTCAATGGTCGGGGTTCCTGTCGACGTCACCGGGACTGAGGATCCACGGCCTGCGCCTGCGCCTGGTGATGGGCAACCGGTGGATGACTTCCAGAAACCCCTGCCAGTCAAAGGGCAGCACCGGCCACAGGTACGGCACACCCCAGCTTCTGGTCAGTGCCAACACCAGCAGGCTCACCACGAATCCAACCAACAGCCCTATGGGGCCGAAGGCGGTTGCGACCACCAGCAGGGCAACCCTGGTCAGCCGTAGGGCGACGCTGAGTTCCCAGCTGGGAATCGCGAAGAAGGCCAGGGCCGAGATGGTGACGTACAGCACGACCTCGCTGTTGAAGAGTCCCACCTCGACGGCCAGCTCTCCCAGCAACACGGCACCTATGATACCGAGGGAGGTCGCCAGGGCGTTCGGGGTGTGCACCAGACCGGAGCGGATCAGCTCGATGCCGAGCTCTCCGATGATGAACTGGATCCCGAGCATTATCACGGGCGGCTCCCGCGGACCTATCACCTGCAGGGCCTCGGGAAGAAGGTGGCGGTTTTCGGCCAGCACCAGCCACAGGGGAGTGCCCACCCAGGCCAAAAAGAACGCCAGGTAGCGGACCAGGCGGAGGAAGGTGCCGTTGGTCACCGACTCGTGGAATTCCTCGGCGTGCTGCAGGTGGTGAAAGAGGGTGACCGGCAGGAGGATCGTCCCCGGGCTTCCGTCCACCACCACCGCTATCTGGCCCTCGAAGAGATACTCGGCTGCCACGTCCGGACGCTCGGTGTACCTCACGATGGGGAAGGGGTTCAGGCGGGACTTGCGGCGGGTCAGAAACTCGGAAAGACTTCTCTCGGCCATGGGCAGGGCATCAATGTCGATGCTTCTGATGCTCTCCTTCACCTCTGACACCAGGTCGGGATCCGCGAGATCCTCCAGGTAGGTGACGGCCACGTCCGTCTGCGAGCGGACCCCCACGGTTATCAGCTCGGCGCGGAAGCTGAAATCGCGCACGCGGCGCCTCAACAGGGCCAGGTTGATGATCAGGGTCTCCACGAGGCCGTCGCGGGGTCCCCGCATGACCCTCTCCAGATCGGGCTCCTGCACGGAGCGCACCGGGTAGGTCCGGGAATCTATGACCATGCACCTGTCTTCACCATCGATGAACATGGCTACGGGGCCCGCCATCACCTGGTCCGCCGCGTCGTAGACATCCTCCACCAGCTCGCACTCCATGTAGGCGACGAACTTCTTGTACAGCTTATCCATGGGAGCAGGGAGGATGTCCTCGCGGGACAGCTGGGTCAGGGCATCGACGATGAACAGCAGGATGGCGTCCTTGATGAACCCGTCCACTCCTATGACGAAGGCCTCGCGCCCCGCCGTCGTGAACTCCTTCATGACCAGGTCGAAGGATTTGCCCAGGCCCAGCTCGTCTTCGAAGAACTTACGGTTTTCCTCGAGATCTCGATCGACCGGTTGCTTTCGCTTCTGTCGGCTTTTCAATGCCAGCCCCCCGTATGTCAGCTCTTTGGGTCGAACAGCAGTGCCACCAGGTAGCCGAAGACCACCGCCACGGTGATACCCATCGCCGTCCCCGCGATGCCCCCGGTGAACAGCCCGGTTACGCCCTCCTCGTTGAGGCCCTCCAGTATGCCGGTGACGAGGGCGTGGCCGAAGCCCGTCAGGGGGACGGTGGCACCAGCCCCCCCGAAGTCTATCAGCGGCTGATACCAGCCCAGTCCGCTGATGACCGCACCCCCGGAGACGAAAAGCACCATGACGTGCGCCGGGCTCAGGTCGGTGAGGTTGAGGGTGAGCTGGGCCGCCACGCACAAGAGCCCTCCGGTGATGAACGCAGCCACGTACCCCACGGATCGACTCTCCTCTCAGGCCTGGTGCGCCTCGATGGACACGGCGTGGGCCAGGGCCGGGATCGACTCTCCCTGCTTGCAGGCGATGGGACTGTGCAGGGCCCCCGTCGCGATGAGCAGCACCTTCGCCAGCTCACCCCGGTTCAGCTGCTCCCATATGTAGCCGCAGAAGACCGCCGCAGAACAGGCACAGCCCGATCCCCCGGAATCCACGCGCTGACTCTCGTCGTAGATCAGGATCCCCGCATCATGAAAACTCCCCTCGTCGATCCCGACCCTTCGTTCCGCCAGCATATCGAGGACGAGCCGGCGGCCGTGCCTGCCCAGGTCACCGGTCAGTATCAGGTCGTAGTCGGAGGGGCTCCCCTTCGTGTCCCGAAGGTGGGTCAGCAGGGTATCGACGGCGGCGGGGGCCATCGCCGACCCCATGTCGTAGGGATCCGTCACCTCGTAGTCGATGACACGACCGACGGTAGCACCGGTGATGACTATCTCCCGGTCGGCCTGCTGCGGGGCGGAGGCCGTGAGCAGGCAGGATCCGGCGCCGGTCACCGTCCACTGTGACTGGGGAGGCCTCTGGGCCGCAAACTCCGTCGGCATGCGGAACTGCCTCTCCGCCGTGTAG
>PWUB01000207.1 GCA_003563755.1 Clostridia bacterium | reverse complement strand
TCCCTCGTCCTCGTTCAGCTGCACGGCCGAATAGGGACATACCTGCACGCATGCGCTGCATCCCGCGCATCTCTGGGCATCCACGTGGGCCACCCAGCCCTCAACGGCCAGCTCGTCCTTGCTCAGGATGGTCACGGCCCGTGCCGCTGCCGCCTCCGCCTGGGCGATGCATTCTGCAAGGTTCTTCGGCGCGTGGGCGAGGCCGGCGAGGAACACGCCGTCCGTTGCGAAATCGACGGGCCGCAGCTTCACGTGCGCCTCGAGGAAGAAGCCGTCCTCGTTCACCGGAATCTTGAAGTGCTTGGCGAGGTCCCCGGTTCCCCCGTCCGGTACCACCCCGTTTGCGAGGGCGAGAAGATCCACGTCCAGCTGCATTTCGTCCTCGAGGACGGGATCGCGGACTCTGATGTAAACTCCGTCGGGCTTCGCCGTGACCGTGGGCGGATCATCGTCCTCGTACCTCACAAAATTCACACCCAGCTTTCGGGCACGGCGGTAATGATCCTCGCTGAACCCGTAGGTGCGGATATCCCGGTACAGCAGATGAACCTGCTTGCCAGGATAGGCTTCCTTGAGTGCGATGGCATTCTTGATGGCATGGGAACAGCAGACTCGACTGCAGTACGGGTGGCGTTCGTCCCGCGATCCGACGCAGTGAATCACGGCAACGCTCGAGGCCTCTCCGACGCGCGGATCTTTCGCTTCAATCGACTTCTCCATTTCACGACACGATACCACGCGGTCGCTCTGCCCGTAACCGAACTCACCCTCGTCCGGCGCATATTCGCGGGCCCCGGTGGCCACGATGACCGCACCGTGATCCACCTCGCGAGACTGACCGTCCGGGCCGCGCAGCTCGGAGGTGAAGTTCCCGACGTAACCTGCCGAGTCGACGAGCTCGGACCCCAGAAACACCTCGATGAGGGGATCGCTCTGAACGCGGTCGATCAACTGCTGCAGGTAGAGTCTCACGGAGCGTCCGTCGATCAACCTGGACAGGTGGCGGGCATTACCTCCCAGCTCGGTGTCCCGTTCCACGAGGTACACGGGGAAACCCTGGCTCGATAGGCTGAGGGCGCTGACCATGCCGGAAACACCCCCGCCGACGATGAGAGCGCTCCTGTTGAGGGATATCGATATCTCGGGCAGGGGCTGCAGCCTGGTGACCTTCGCCACCGCCGCCCTCACCAGGTCCCTGGCCTTCTTGGTAGCTCCACGGCGGTCCTTCATGTGTACCCATGAACACTGGTCACGGATATTGGCCATGTGAAACAGGTACTTGTTCAGCCCTGCCTCCCGCACCGTCTCCTGGAAAAGTGCCTCGTGGGTTCGCGGCGTACAGGATGCCACCACCACGCGATTGAGGTCGTGCTCGTCGATCTTGTCCTTGATGAACTCCTGGGTATCCTGGGAACAGGTATACAGGTTCTCCTCGGCGACGACCACGCCCGGCAGACCGGCTACATACTCGCGCACTGCGGGAACGTCCACGTAGCCACCGATGTTTATTCCGCAGTGGCACACGAACACACCCACACGGGCACCGGCACCAGCCACGTCCTTTTCATCAGGGTAGATCTTATCGCGGGTGGCTGTGTTGCGCCCTGCTGAGAGCAGATCCGATGCCCGGCCTGCTGCTGCGCTGGCCTGCATGACGGTCTCCGGTATGTCGCGGGGTCCGCTGAAGGCACCACAGACGAATACTCCGGGCCGCATGGACTCGACGGGTGCGAACTCCCTGGTACTGCAGAAGCCGTATTCATTCAGGGTAAGACCCATCATCTCCGCCATGGCCTCGGCGTCCTTGGGGGGACGCAGGCCGACGGAGAGTATGACCAGGTCATATTCCTCGTCCACGATGCGTCCGCTCTCGTCAGCGTACCGCAGGACAAGGGTCCCGTCGTCGTTGTCCTTCACGTCGTGGACCTTTGACCGGACGAAGCGAACCCTGTGCTCATCCCGGGCCCGTTCGTAGTATCTCTCGAAATCCTTGCCGTGGGTCCGCATATCCATGAAAAAGATCGACATGTCGAGGGGATCAGCGCTGTGTTCCTGGGCGATCTGGGCCTGCTTGACGGCGTACGTGCAGCAGACGGACGAGCAGTATCCACAACCGATCTGCTCATCGCGGGAGCCTATGCACTGGATCCACGCGATGCGGTCAGGATGCTTCATATCGGAGGGGCGCACCAGGTCTCCGCCGTACGGTCCCGAGGCGCTGAGCATCCTCTCGAACTCGATGCTGGTGACAACGTTGTCCGATTGCAGGTAGCCGTACTCGTTGAGCTGGGAGGGGTCGAACTCATCGAATCCCGGACTGAGCACCACCGCACCCACCCCCAGGTCAACGAACTCGTCGGTCTGTCGGTGATCTATGGCGTCTGCTTCACAGACCCTGACGCATTCCGAGCACTCCGAGCACACGGCACAGTGCAGGCAGCGCTGCGCCTCGGCCCGTCCCGTCTCCTCATCGTATCCCAGGACAACCTCATCGAAGGTGCCGATCCTCGCCTGGGGCTTGACCTCCGGCACCGGCAGAGCTCTCTCAACGGCAACTCCGCGCGGAAGCTCATCCATGGCGGGATCGGCGGCCGGCATCGTCTCTCGATCCGACTCAAGGTCCTCGCCCACGAGGTAGCGGCGTATCGATTCCGCCGCCCGTCTACCCGCCGCGATGGCCTCCACCGCTATAGAAGGACCCGTGACCGCATCTCCACCGGCGAAAATCCCCTCCCGGTTGGTGGCACAGGTGATCGGGTCGACGGTGAGAGTCCATCCGTCATTTCCTACATCAGCATCACCGAGCCAGTCGAGGTCCACGGTCTGCCCTATGCACTCGATGACAACATCGACCTCGAGGTCGAACTCTGATCCGGGGATCTCCTCGGGGCGCCTCCGACCGGACGAGTCCGCCTCGCCCAGCTGCATGCGCACGCATCGAATCCCCGTGACCTCGTCCTCCTCGGCGATGATCTCCGTGGGGTTGACGAGGAAGCTCATGCCGACTCCTTCTTCGGCCGCCCCCGTCACCTCTTCAGGCAGCGCCGGCATCTCCCGCTGGGTTCGGCGGTACAGGACACGGACCTCCTCGGCACCGAGCCTGACCGCACTCCGCGCGGCATCCATGGCCACGTTGCCCCCACCGATCACCGCCACCCTGCGGCCTTCAATGGCCGTCGTGTCCCTGCCCAGGTTCAGCTCGCGCAAAAAATCAACGCCCTGCAGCACACCATTGCTATCCTCGCCCGGGATGTTCATCGCGCGGCCTCGCTGGGCGCCGACGCCGATGAACACCGCCCGGTACCCCTCGTTGAGCAGATCATCGATGCTGCGATCGCGCCCGATGGGCGAATTCGTGCGTATCTCAACCCCAACGGCCTCAATGGCTGCTATCTCTTCCTTCAGAACATCGCGGGGAAGGCGGTACTCGGGTATGCCGGTGGCCAGCATGCCACCTGCCACCGGCAGTGCTTCGAAGACGGTGGTCTCATATCCCTGCAGCGCCAGGTAGTAGGCGCAGGCAAGCCCCGCCGGACCCGACCCTATGACAGCGACCTTGTCATCCCGGGGTTCGGCACGCTCAACCTCGACCTCATCGAGGTTCACCTGGTCGGCGACGAAGCGCTTGAGCATGGCGACGTTAACCGCCTCGTCGACGCCGTTTCGCCGGCAGTTGTCCTGGCACGGATGCACGCAGATCCGGCCCATGACCCCCGGAAGGGGTACGGTCTCACGTATCAGCTGAAGCGCCTCCGGGTACTTCCCCTCGGCCGCTAGGGCGATGTAGCCCTGGGCATCGCATCCCGCCGGGCAGCTCAGTTCACACAGCCTGTGCTCACGCTGCTTTTCTATGGTGAAGGCGTTGGGCGATGCCTGGGGAAACGGCCGGTAAATGGCCTTCCTTTCGATGAGACACTCATCGTACTCGCTCAAGGCAGCCACCGGGCAGACCTCTTCACACTCACCACAGCCGGTGCACGCCTCGACATCAATGTAGCGCGCCTTCTTCTTGACGCGGGCGGTGAAGTTACCGGGCTCACCCTCGAGGCCCACCAGCTCCGCGTACGTGATGTTTTCTATATTGAGGTGACGGCTGCACTCGACCAGCTTCGGACCGAGTATACACATGGCACAGTCGTTGGTCGGAAAGGTCTTGTCGAGCTGGGCCATGACGCCGCCTATGGAGGGTGACTTCTCCACGAGGTGCACGAAGTAGCCGCTCTCGGCCAGGTCGAGAGCCGCCTGCACACCGCCTATACCGCCTCCCACGACCATAACAGATCCAGCGGGAGATTTAGCCGGCTCCGTCATGTCACGAGCCCTCCTCCCTCTTCCGCGTCGACACTCGCAGCAGCAGATCCTTCAAGCTCAGCTCGGGATCCTCGTCCGAGAGGACCCCGGTCACCATGTCGCGGCGCACCTCCTGGATGAGGCGGTCGATCTCCTCTACCGAATTGCCAACCGCGGAGGTGACGTATCCCTCCTGCACCGCCATCCTGCGCAGAACACCTATGACATCGGTGAACTTGACATTCTGGGGGCAGTGGGCATAGCAGGTATAACAGCGGTTGCAAAGCCAGATGAGGTCTCCCGAAAGCAGCTCCTCCTTCATGCCCCAGAGCAGCATACGCACCATCTTCCGGGGGTTGTACCTCTCATCAATCTCGCTCACGGGGCATCCCGCGGTGCAGACCCCGCAGGTGAAGCACGCCTGGATGTTTTCCGCACCCGGCCTTGCTGCAACTTCATACTTGAAGTCCGGATCGAAAATGCCTTCTGTGGCCACTCATTCCACCTCCAGTCGGAGCAACCTCTAGATTGTCGGGCGAGGCAGAAGCCCTGCCCTTTCGACGATTACGGGGAGGGCGGATTCCCACATTATCGGCATGATGTGTACGCCGCTCACTCCCTCGATCTGTCTCACCTGCTCGATGATCTCGACGGTTATGTTTATCCCCTCGTCCCGGGGATTCCCGGCCCGTGACATTCTGCGGATAAGGGCGTCGGGGATTCGCATTCCCGACACATTGTTCTTCATATAGCGAAGGGCACCGGCTGACTTCGGTGGGACCAGGCCGGCCATGATATACGTCTTCTCATGCAGGCCCCGCTCACGCACCGCCTCCATCCATTGTTCGAAACGCTTCACATCGTATATGGCCTGGGTCTGGATGAAGTCAGCGCCGGCCCTAACCTTCTTTGCCAGTCTTGTGACCCGGTATTCGAAGGGGTCAGCGAAGGGATTGGCAGCGGCCCCGATGAAGAAACGCGGCTCTTTACCCTCGATCTTCGAGCCGGACATGAAACGCTTGTCGTCCCGCATCGTCTTGACCATCCCGATGAGATGCATGGAGTCAATATCGTAGACGTTCTTGGCACCCCGCTCATCACCAAAAACCTGGTGATCACCGGAGAGGCAGAGGATGGTATTGAGTTCAAAGGCCGCAGCACCCAGGATGTCGGCCTGCTGAGCCAGACGGTTGCGGTCCCGGCACGTCATCTGGATGACGGGCTCCAGACCTTCCTGCTTGACCAGCACCCCTGCTGCGATGCTGGACATGCGCACGATGGCCGTCTGGTTGTCAGTCAGGTTTATCGCGTCCGCGTATCCCCGGAGATACTTGAGGTGTTTGCGGATATCATCAGGGTCAGCACCACGTGGAGGCCCCAGCTCCGCACACACGGCGAACTCACCGGCGGCCAGGATCCGCTCCAGCCTGCTGTCGCTCTTGAGGCTCGTGCCGTTGAGCTCTCTCATAGGATCATATCCTCTCGCCGCAACCCACGTGGGCCCCCGTACCCGGCAGTGGTCCAATCCTTGGGTGGTTCTATGTCCTCGAGCAGCTCCGCCCTGCCGAGGGCGATGAGCCTATCGTAGATAATCTGCCAGGCGCATTCTGTCTCCTGGTCGATCTCGCACTTTCCGTCCTGGGATCCACCGCATGGACCATTCAAAATCTGCTTCGCGCAGCGGGCGATGGGACACACCCCCGCAGTCTTGTGCAGCATGCAGTCGCCGCACGCTGCACACTTTTCCGTCCAGACACCCTCGCTCTGCACGATGCCTATGAAGCTGGTGTTGACCCCGGGGAAAACGCGGCTCGTGCAGAACCGTTCCGCGAGGGCCTGAATCCCGGCACCGCATCCCAGGGAGAGTATCGCGTCGGCCTCGAGGATCTGTTGTTGAATCTCATCTATGAACTCCCACTCGCACTGCCGCTGCACGGTGACACCGGCGGTGATCAGCTCGCGCCCCTGGCGACGTCGGGCCAGGCGGAGTGCTGACTCCACCAGGGCCACTTCCTTCTCTCCTCCCGCCATGCAGACGGTCACGCAGGTTCCGCACCCAACTACCAGGAGCTTCTCGACATCGCGGATCATCTCCACGATGTCGCTGATTGCCTTTCTCTCGGCCACGATCATGATTTCACCGCCCCTTCTGCTGCCCCGGGATCCGCGTCATCCAGCCCATCGATGAATTCCAGCACGATCTCGCCAAAGCTGCTGCTCATGTGGGGAGCCACCGATGCGTACGCGGTGCATTCAGGCGGGCACCCGATTTCCTCCAGCAGCTTTTTCACCCGTTCCAGTCTCGCCTGAACCCTGATGTTGCCCCTGAGGAAGCGGCAGCTGTCCGTATGACAGCCCACGACCAACACTCCGTTGGCGCCTTCTTCAAGGGCACGGAGAACGTACAGTTCATCGACCTTGCCCGCACAGGGCACCCGGATTGTGTGAAGACCGTCCGGCACGCAGCCGCCCTCGGCAAGGAGACGCTCCAGGGCCTGATATGCGGAGTTCTCGCAGCAAAATGCTATTATTTTCAGCCCGTGATCCCCACGCGTATTCACGCTTGCACCTCCCCGAGGGC
>PWUB01000160.1 GCA_003563755.1 Clostridia bacterium | reverse complement strand
TGAAGCGATTACCCTGACCGGCGAGGATGGTCTGTGGCGCAGCCGATGCCGCCTTGAGCCCCTCGATGAAACCGTCGCCGAGGTATGTGGGGTCGAAACCAACCCCGAGTTCGTGAGGCGCGGCTGGGCCACCCGCATGCTGGGCGCCATCACCTCATCAGATACGGCCCAGGTATACCTCACCCGGGAAGGCAATCACCGTTCCAGGCGGACCGCGAGGGCCGCCGGGTTTCGCAGTGTGTGCTGCTTCGACAAATTCCTCATCAACAGTTCGGACCCGCCTGGGTGACAACCTTTCGGTTGTTTTCATAAGATGATTATCACCCAAGAGACGAGGGGATGATGGTCTGTGTTCGACGATATTGTCGCCATGCTCGAAGATCCTGGAATCCTGGTCCTGCTCATGTTCACGTTCCTGTCGGCGGCACTCGCCGGCCACAGGCGGTCCGGACGTGTGCTGGAGCTTCTTCTGTTCATAATACTCGTTGCTCTTCAGAGGTACGAGGGGGAGGTCGTGGAATCACCGTCGGCGATCGACGTCTAACCGCCGGCCGGCATCCTCGATTTACTCTTCGCCCGACAGCGCCGGAAGGTCGCCATCTTCGTGGAATCGGTGAAGACTAACTCTAGCGGCCGGTGTTGGCTGATCCACTCCAGGGTACGCTCGCTGTAGAAGGTGATGTGTGTGGGGTCTCGGTGATACCACCAGTCGGCGAACGCATCGGCTCCGGGGTGTAGATGAGTCATGATCGCAAGGAGCCCTCCGGGGGCTATAACCCCGCACAGTGTTTCAAGCACCTCGGCCGGCCGCTTGAGATGCTCGAATACCTCTGTTGTGGTTACGAGGTCGTACTCCCGGCTCAGAAAGCTTCTACACGGAAAGAAGAAGGGATCGTAAACATCCACGGTGAAGCAGCGGCAGCGGAGAAGGTGAGCGAGTACCGGCCCCGGGCCACAGCCGAAATCGAGTGCCTTCCCGCCGGAGGCGAAAGGTATGATGGTTCGGACAATAAACTCCTGCAGCATCACCACATAACCTTCATTTTCAAGAGTGTTGTCATGCTCCAAATACCGGGTACGTTCGTCCATGGGGGAGAGGTAGGCTGCCTCGTGGGCGTGGATGAGGTCACAGCTTTTGCAGTGCAGGTAGGTGCAGCCGGTTGATGCTGTCGGATGTATAACGTCGGTCAGGCCTGTACACAGGGGACAACGCCGGTGTCTCACACACAGTCTCACTTGAGACATAGAAACCCTCCGGGGTCACTGTTGTTGACAACATTGTATCCTGTACTGGTGGTGCGTACCAAGCAGGCATGAAGGAGGGTGGTCAGAGTGACTGAGTCGCCACCACGACCACCCCACATGCGGGATTTGCCCTTTCTTCGATCTCAGGCGATGCTACGGCTCCTGTCTCACGTCCACGTTGCTCCTCGCGAACAGATACCACAGGTTGTAGAGGAGAACCACGGCTCCGATCACCGCGCTGTTGACCGTCATGCTTCTCGCGTCCAGGATATTGAGGTAGGGCGATAGGATCAACCACGCTCCGACGATGATGTGAATGACATGGAATGTCGTCATAGCATATCACCTCTTCCTTTTCCTAAGATGGCATTTCCTCAATAGTTAGGAATGCTCCGAGCTGACATCTATTATGCATACTGCTGAGCCGGAGCAGTGCAAGCATGTGTAGGATGACGCAGGGCGCATCAACTAGTAGAATTACAACTGCAGAAAGACTGCCCGAGGAGGGTTGAGGGTGCAGCACTACTCAACGGTTATCTTCGACTACGGTGGCACCCTTGTGGATTTCTACCAGATGCAAGAGTTCGACCGCGTGCTGCGCGAGGCGTTGTGGGCGGCCCGCTCCGTCATTGTCCGAAGCGTTGGTCGGGTTGCACCAGATGAGGTCCTGTGGCGCCGTGCGCAGAGAGAGAACTACGAGGACACCGCAGACCGTGTGAGAACCCTTGAGGCTCGACTCGCACGGATCTTCGGATCGGATCACGAGGCCGTCCCGGATGCTGCCGAGGCCTTCACTCTCTCCATAAGGTCGAGGGGAACGCTGATCCCCGGCGCACGCCGGGTGCTACAGGAGCTGGTTCATCGCGGCTATCGGCTCGGCCTCATCTCTAATTCACCCTGGGGTTGTCCTGGAGACGCCTGGCTCCGTGACCTGGAGGGTAGGGGCATCGCGGAGTTCTTTGACGTGGCCGTGTCGTGTCGAAGTGTTGGATTTCGTAAGCCCGCACCCGAGGTGTTTCGCCACGCAGTGGATCTTCTCGGTGTCCGCGCTCGGCAGTGTCTCTTCGTGGGAGATGACATCCGCTGTGATGTGCTGGGTGCGCAGCGAGTAGGTATGGATGCCCTGCTGTTTGATCCACGCGCTGACTCGGAGTTCTCCCCGTCCGTACACACCTTGAGGGAGTTAGTCGATTTCGTGGATCACTGCAACGGCCGGGTATGAGCTGTGTATGCGATCGATCGTCCCTTGCGTGTTGACCCTCCATGCTCGCTGATGTAAGATGGGTACTGTAATTGAGGGCGTGTAGCTCAGCTGGGAGAGCGCCAGAATCGCACTCTGGAGGCCAGGGGTTCGAATCCCCTCACGTCCACCAGGCAACGCAAAAAACCCCCTCCTGGTAAGGTTCCGGGGGTTTTTTATGTGCCTGTTGTTGAGATTTGACCGTCGAGTTACGAGTGGCGTGGTGAAGCTCACCTTGCCAGGACAACGGCCGCCTTTTTGAATCGGCGGGAGAGCATGCGACTGGAAGCCGTCGGGTCGTGGTGCAAGGAGCCTTCACCTTCCGGTCGCACCACGGCCTGCTCAGCACACTACGTCTCAATGTGGACAACCCGGATCCTGTGGAAAGTGTTAATGGACTAGCCTCTTGTCACATCGTCTCCCGGGGATGATGTTACTCGACGTGATCCTGTATGTCACCAATCATCCATATCGCCTGCCCGCGGTCGATGATGCAGTGCGTGTAGACCACCTCGAGCCCCGTGGCGTCCACAGGTACCTCCCAGGTGATCTCGCCGCGCATTCGACGGCCCGCTCCCAGCTCTCCGTCCACGCTACCCTTCGCGTCGACGTAGATGGTCATATCCATGCTGTAGCCGTCGTCATCAACCAGGTCGAACTGCATGATCGATGAGACATGCATTGGCTCGTCGGCGTCATTTTCGACGGTGATGTCTATGACGACGTATATATGATCCTCGCCTGGGCCGAACCACTCACCGCCCTCTGACAGCCGCACCGAATTGACGGTGATCAGCGCGTCCTGCATGCGCACACGATCTCCTATCTCGAAAATTTGAACCTCCGGCGGCTCCGGTTCTGGCTCCGCTTGAGGATCGGGTGCGGGATCAGGTACTGTGGTAGCCGGCTCCGGTTTCGGTTCGACCACCTCTGCACATCCCACGACGACCACAAGCGCTAATACAAGTACCAAGATCACCGATGATGCAAGCAGGTTACTGCGGCCTCTCCTCATGATGGTCATCCTTTCTGTTCTTCAGCAGTCGATCCTCGAGAATCAGAGCGGTTGAGCGGATGCAAACAGCGTGTGCGCGGCACGCCACTGCCGGCGGGTTGACAACCTCACCCAGAGTTTAGGAGCCTGGCAGAAACCACGCACCAGGCAGGCCTCGAAAAGGGTGGGTGATGGTGAGTCTCAAGGCCAACCGCCAAAGATCATGGTAAGCCCCCTCTCTCCCGGTTCGGGCAGGGTCCATTGTAAGGCCCGGGGCTGACACCTGTGTGTCACACCAAACTACACTGGTCCAGGGATCTCACTGATTGATGAGAAGACAGGGCACCGGACTGTTTCAGCCGGGGGCCGCGATTCTCGATATGATAGATGTGTGGTGACGAACCCCTTCGCTATCGGAGGTGCAGTCGAGGATGGTGATCCCAAGGCCACTCTCTCTTGCAGCCCGGTGTCTCACGGATTCCGAAGCGCTTCATGTGATTCCGCAAGGCAGGGACTCCGGGGTGGAACCTAGAAAACAAAACCCATAGACCATAAGGTGGTGCTGCTACTGCTTCGTCTGGAGAGAGTGTCCAAGAAGTATGGTGCTGTGAAGGCCGTGGACGACCTGTCGCTAGCAATCGGTAGGGGGGAGATATTCGGATTCCTCGGACCCAATGGTGCGGGCAAGACCACGACCGTCAGGCTGTCGGTCGGGCTCCTCCGCCCCGACACGGGAAGAGTCCTGGTGGACGACTATGACATGGATGAAGAGCCGGAGAAAGCCAAGACGTTGATTGGTTATGTTCCGGATAGGAGCATGTTGTATCCAAAGATGACGGGACGAGAATTCCTGCGCTTCCTGTCCCTGGTCCACAGGCTTGAACCTCCGCATGACTCCCGGATCGAACGCTGGCTTGATCTGATGCGTCTGGCTGACGCCGCGGATGCTCGCATCGAGACTTACTCCCACGGCATGGCAAAGAGGTTGACCTGGATCGGTGCGCTGCTCCATGATCCACCACTCCTATTTCTCGATGAGCCGACGGAGGGCCTCGATCCTGCAACCGCCAGGACTGCCAAGGACCTCCTGGAGCATCTAAGGGCTCGCGGGCGGACGGTGTTTCTGTGTACTCACATCCTCGAACTGGCCCAGGCGCTGTGCGATCGTGTGGGAATCATAGCCGACGGCAGGCTGCTGACAGTGGGTTCACCGGAGGAGCTGCGTGGAATGTCTGAACGGAGATCAACGTCGTTGGAGGAGGCTTTCCTGGAACTGACCGATTCCCACGCTCCCGAGATTGCCTCCGTGGTTGATGCACTGATCAGGGACGATAGTGGTGATTGAGCGGCCCCGGGGATACGAGGCGCTCGGCTACCTGACTCGCTTGTCCATCAGGCGGCGATGGGAGATCTTCTCTCAGGATGAGCGTAAGGCCGTGGGAACCATCTTGTTTCTTGCCTGTATGCTGATGCTCGGCGGGCTCATACACTCCGTGTGCATGACGATCTTCACTCTGCTACCAGAAATGCCTTTTACCATACCGCCCGAAGCCATGCTTGCTCCATACCTGCTTGTAGGTGCAATGCTCGCGTTGGGCTTCGGATTCTCCCGGGCAAACGACACCCTCTATCTCAGCGGGGATCTTTCCCTCCTCATGACTCTTCCCCTGGATTCGCAGTGGGTGATGCTGTGCAAGACAATGTGGACGTTGCCGGCCACCCTGGGCGTGCATGCTCTCTTGAACTTTCCCGCAGCCCTGGCTTACGCGAGGGTCCACGGCTGGTGGCCGGTGCTGCCCGTGTATCTCCTGGGTATACCCGCCATATCGCTTGCGACAGCTGCACTGGCAGTGTTCAGTCTTGTGACTGCAGGACGAATCGCAACCTCGACCAGGATTCGCGAAGGTCTCGGTCTCATCGGTGCCGTGTTAGGCATGGTACTCTACTTCGGGTGGTTCACCTCTATGGGTATGGAGCAGAGGGCCATGGAGATAGCGGGCAGAAGTCTGATCGAAATCGCGGAGAAGACGGGGCAGTTTTGGCTGGTACCGTTTTCTTATCCGGTGACCTGGCCAGCCGCTGGTCTCCGCTTCATCACCACCGGTCGCTCTGCCGTCGGCTGGGTGACTGTGAGCGGCTCTCTACTGCTCTGCCTGGTGCTCACGTGGCTCCTGGTACGGCTGCAGGCCTCACACTACGTCCGCACCATGGCATCGGCCAACACCGTTTCCCTTCCCAGGAGAAAGACCCGCACCGGTCGCAGACGAGGCGGTTACGGGCCCCCATATCGCTCATTGCTCGGAGCGCTGATGTGGCGAGACTGGATCATCATGGGACGCAACCCCAGATTATGGCAGACCCTCATCTTCCCTGTGGGGTGGATCTGTCTAATGGCATTTCAGAACTGGACACAAGCTATCCCACTCCGCACCCTCAACTGGAGCTGTGTGGGAGCCGGGGCAGCTGGATACATCGGCGCGCTCATGGCTCCATTGGCCCTTGCATTCGAGGGTGACTCCGTATACCACCTGGTCACGCTGCCGCTGACGACCAGGCTTCGCGTGTACTCGAAGCTGCTGATGTACAGTATACCTCCGGCGGTTCTGGCGCTGTTCATGCTACTGCTCGTGCACGTTCCCGCAGGTGACGTCGGGTACCTACTACCCTCACTGTTCCTCGTGGCTGCCGGCTCGTTGACTGGCGCCGCTTTCGGCCTGGTGTCCGCTGCAGAACATACCGATTTCACGTCCCAGCAGCCCTGGGATCAGTCCAGGGCGAGCGGGTGTGCGTACATACTGATTCTGCTCCTGGTTCTGCTACTTGCCTACGGTGTGTTGAGGATGTTCATTGCGGGCGGCGAACACCTTGGGGTGCCGGGTCTGCTGAACGAGACAATCGCCTCCGTGATCGTGGCCCTGATCCTGGTTCGCAGCCTGGTGCCGTACCTACTCGATCAGGCGAGTAACATGTTGCACTCGCGGCTCACGGGAAAGGGACGGCCCTCCCAGGGCACCTGAGCACGGGAGATCGCGGGCGCTCTGGTCATGACGACGTGCGGATTCGACAACAGCCTGAGGGATCTCAACCCCCCTACAGCCCTGACGAGTACGAGGGGTAGGGATACGTGCTAAAATGAAGGTGATGAGATGATCGGCTTCGACCAGCCTTTGGATCAAAGCCTTGGGGAGGCGGACAGCATGAACATCGATGTACACAATCACTTCTACCCGGAGTCCTACCTGCAGGCTCTCAGGACGGGCCGATATCGGGCCGCCCTCACGGAAGGCAGCGGATCGGATCCGATCCTGGAGTACTCGGGTGACTACAACATACTGGTCCCAGGACATAGAGAGCTTGACGCCAGAGTGGGGGACATGGACGAGGCAGGGATGAACGCTCACGTGCTGAGCCTAACCACACCAGGGGTTCACATCG
>PWUB01000091.1 GCA_003563755.1 Clostridia bacterium | reverse complement strand
TCCGACGTGAAGATACCGACATTGTGCGACCATCCTGCCCTGAGTCCATACGGTGCCTGCCGGGTGTGCCTGGTGGAGGACGAGGGCAGCGGCAACCTTGTTGCCTCGTGTGTGACTAAGATTGCTCCGGGCATGGTGATCAACACCAAGTCGCCGAAGGCCCTGAAGCACCGAAAGATGATCGTTCAGCTGCTCCTGGCGAGCCACCCGACATCGTGTGCGGTGTGCGACAAGGGAAACAGGTGTGATCTGCGACGGATAGCCTCGGACCTGGGCATAGGACTTCCCGAAGTTTACAGGATCCCGCAGGCGGGCCTGGTGCACGGCGTCAACCCATTCATCGAGCGCAACCCCACCAAGTGCGTGTTGTGCGGAAAATGCATCAGGGTGTGCCGGGAGCTGGTGGTAGAGGGCGCCCTGGACTACCTTGGAAGAGGGTTCGGTGCCTCCGCTGCCACCTTCGGAGAGGTGCCCCTGGAGGACTCCGAGTGCACCTTCTGCGGTGCGTGCGTGGCGGCGTGTCCGACGGGTGCCCTGATGGAGAAGGACCGGGTATACGGTGGGACCACGCGCGAGGTGGTCCAGACGATTTGCCCGTACTGCGCATGTGGATGTGAGATACGGGTGGAAATCAAGCACGGCCGCGTGGTACGCGCGACCCCGGGCGACGACAACAAGCCCCTGTGCGTCCGCGGCAGCTACGGGCTCGACTTCGTACACAGCCCCGACCGGATCTCCAGGCCCCACATAAGGCACAGGGGCGAGCTGGAGGAGACAACCTGGGACGAGGCCCTCCGTTTCGTATCGGACAAGCTCTGCGAGATCAGGGATGAACACGGTCCGGACAGCATAGCCGTCCTGGGATCGTCGAAGGCGACGAACGAGGAGAACTACCTTCTGCAGCGCTTCACACGCTGCGTCATCGGCACCAACAACATAGACAACGGCAGCCGCCTGCACAACCCCGCCACCCGGGCGGGACTGGGGGAAACCGTGGGTCTGTCGGGTACCACCAATCACTTAGAGGACCTCAGCGCATCGGAGGTCATAGTAGTCGTCGGCGCTGACCTCACCAGCTCCGCACCCCAGGTCGCCTACGCGGTCAAGCGCGCAGCCATGAGAGACGAGACCAGGCTCATCGTGATCGATCCCGGCAGAACGAGGCTGACCCGGTTCGCGGACATGTGGCTGCGGCCCGCCCTCGGGACCGATATCGGCCTGCTCATTGCCATGGCCCAGGTCATCTGCGAGGAGGATCTCTGGGACAGGGAGTTCGTGGCCCGTAAGACCGAGGGTTTCGAGGAATTCTCCTCTGCGATCCGCCAATGGTCGCCCGAATGGGCGGAGACTTCCACCGGCATCAACGCCGAGAGGATACGCTCCGCGGCCAGGATATTCGCCGGAGCGTCGAAGGCGGCCATCGTCTACGGCAGCGGCATCACCCAGCAGCAGCGGCCCGCCGAGAGCGTCAAGGTCCTCGCGAGCCTGGCGATGCTGACCGGAAATGTGTGGCGCCCGGGAGGGGGCCTGTATGCCGTCGGAAAGGATTCGAACGGACAGGGTGCGTGCGATATGGGGGCGCTCCCCGGCCTTCTTCCCGGCTACCACAGCGTTGAACACCGGGGAAGCCGCACGGGGTACGAGGAGGCGTGGGCAACGAGCCTGCCCGATAGACCGGGTCTGAGGGCAATCGAAATGCTCACCGCAGCCCGGGAGGGCAAGATCCGGGCCCTGTATGTCATCGGAGAGAATCCAATGCAGAACTACCCGCACCCGCGGTGGGTGAGGGAGGCCCTGGCCGGACTGGACCTCCTGGTGGTTCAGGACATGTTCCTCAACGAGACCGGGGAGTTCGCCGATGTCGTGCTGCCCGCCGCCAGCTTTGCCGAAAAGGAGGGCACGATGACCAACTTCGAGGGCCGCATAAACTCCCTCAAGCGAGTCATCGAACCCGTCGGCGAGAGCCTGCCGGACTGGGAGATCATCCTCCGCCTGGCCGAGGAGATGGGAGATCCCCTGCCGTTTGCCTCCCTGAGCGACATCCGCGCGGAGATAACGGACCTTCTGCCCGAGATCGGACCCCTGGATGACACCCACCTCACCGACAACGCGTCGGCCCAGCCTCCGCATGCTCACCGCTGGCCGGCGTCGAGGGGAGTGGCCCACTTCCGCCTGCCCGAGCTGTCACTGGTTCCCGAGCCCCCGGAGGACTACCCGTTCACCCTCGTGGTGACCAACACCCTGTGGGGCCAGGGAAGCGGCGCCCGGACGGGAAGATCACCGCGGCTGCAGCGCTTCGCCGGGGAGAGCTACGTAGAGATGTCAGGCTTCGAAGCGCAAAAGCTCGGCATCGAGGAGGGAGACAGGGTACGCATCGTATCGACCACCGGGGAGGTCAGCGCCAGGGTGAGGCTCAGAGATGACCTGCAGGACGGCGTTTTGGCGTTCCCGGGGCACTTCAGGGAGCAGCCGGCGACGGCCCTGTTCGACGCGACGGTGGATGCAGACACGGGCACGCCGATGATGAAGTCATGTCATGTGAGACTGGAAAGGATGGAGTCGCATGGGCGCTGAGACCAGGACCCCCTCGCGAGTCTATCGAAGGATAGTCGAGGACATCCTCGAGGCCTACGTGGGAGAACGCTGGCCGCTGATACCGGTACTGCAGGAGATACAGGGGAAAATAGGGTACGTTCCACCTGAGTGCATCGACCTGATCTCGGAGGCCCTGGGACTGTTTCCGAGCGAGATCCAGGGAGTCATATCCTTTTACGGTGAGCTCCGGGATGAGCCCCGGGGGCGCACGATCGTGAGGGTGTGCAGCGGTACCGCCTGTCACGTGTGCGGGGGATCCGGGGTGCTGGAAGCCGTCAAGGAGACCCTGGGAATACGGGAAGGGGAATCCACCCGCGACCTGCGCTTCGCCCTCGAGACGGTTCCCTGCGTGGGAGCCTGCGGGTTGGCCCCCAACGTGGTAATCGACGGCAAGGTGTACGGAGGCATGACGCCGGATCGGATCAAGCAGCTGCTGCGGGAGAGGGGTGGAGATTGACATGGTAACCCCTCATCGAGTCTTCGTCTGTCACGAGACTCCCTGCGTCTCCTGTGGGGCCGAGGATGTGTATGCGGCCTTTCAGAGGGAGATCCGGAAATTGGGCCTGGATCATGTGTCCCTGGAGATAAGCGGCTGCCACGGTCACGGCCTCTGCTCGGGGGGACCCAGCGTGGTGGTCGAGCCCTCCCGGTTCTTCTACAACGGGATCCGCCCGGAGGATGTACCGGTCATAGTGAGGGAGCACCTGAACCACGGCCGGCCCGTCAAGCACCTGTTTCACAGGGATCCTGTGAGCGGGGACGTGGCCGCACGATACGTTGATGTGGACTTTTACAGGGGACAGCACCGGGTCGTCCTCAGAAACTGCGGGCGCATCAATCCCGAAAAGATCGAGCAGTACGTGGACCGCGGCGGATACGGAGCACTGCAGCTGGTGCTTTCCACCATGGAACCCGAGGACGTCATAGAGGAAGTCAAGGAATCCGGGCTCAGGGGTCGCGGCGGGGCGGGCTTTCCGACGGGACTCAAGTGGCAGTTCTGCAGAAACTCTCCCGGTGACCAGAAATACATCGTGTGCAACGCCGACGAGGGCAATCCCGGGGCCTTCACCGACCGTTCGGTGCTGGAAGGCGACCCGCATGCCGTCGTCGAGGGAATGATAATCGGCGGTTACGCCATGGGTGCCAGCCAGGGCTACATCTACATCCGTACCGAGTATCCGATAGCCGTCAGGCGGGTGCGGAAGGCCATCGACGACGCGCGCCAGAGGGGAGTCCTCGGAAAGGACATACTCGGTTCCGGGTTCGACTTCGACCTCAAAGTGAAAGAGGGCGCCGGTGCCTTCGTGTGTGGTGAGGAGACGGCTCTCCTCGCCTCCATCGAGAGCAGGCGAGGCATGCCGAGGCCGAGGCCTCCCTTCCCGACGGATGCAGGACTGGACGACAAGCCGACGGTCATCAATAACGTCAAGACCCTGGCCTTCATACCCATCATCCTGGATCGGGGGGCGGA
This sequence comes from Clostridia bacterium, assembly GCA_003563755.1. The sequence continues at coordinate 2,852 of PWUB01000091.1, read as the reverse complement.
ATGGTTTTCAGGCCTGGGAACGGAACAGAGCTCGGGGACTGCGGTTTTCGCCCTGGCGGGCAGCATCCGCTACAGTGGGCTCGTCGAGGTTCCCATGGGTACGCCGCTTTCCACCATCATCAAGATCGGCGGCGGCATCGAAGGTGGCAGGAAGGTCAAGGCCGTGCACACCGGGGGCCCGGCCGGCGGCTCGGTGCCGGCGCACCTCCTGGACACCACCGCCGATTACGAAAGCCTGCAGGCCGTTGGTTCCACCGTGGGATCGGGGGGAATGCTGGTCCTCGACGAGGATGCCTGCATGGTGGACATAGCCCGTTACTTCATGAGCTTTGCCCTCTCGGAGTCCTGCGGCAAGTGTGCGCCGTGTCGACTGGGAGGCAGGCAGATGGTGGAGATACTGACGCGGATATCCCGGGGGCAGGGAGTCGCCTCTGACCTCGACCTGCTGGAGAACCTCTCCGAGACGATGCGGCTCGGTTCTCTCTGCGGACTGGGTCAGACCTGCACCAACCCCGTGATGGCAGCTCTCCGCCACTTCCGCGAGGAGTACGAGGCCCACGTCCTGCACGGTGAATGTCCGGCGGGAGTCTGTCCGATGACGGTGCAGAGACGGGAGCTGGTCACGTGACTGCTCTGAGAGGTAGTCCTCAGCACTCATCCTGCTTCGCCGATTCCGATATTACCCGGTTGCTCTACTGCGAGGAGGGGAGCGAGTGAAGTCCATAACCAAGCAGAAACCTATAGAGGAGATCAGAGCGTACGTGGAGCCCTTTGACCGGCTGTACATAGTCGGCTGTGGTACCTGCGCCACCATGACGAAGACGGGCGGCGTGGACCAGGTGAGGGAGATGCAGGAGATCATCAAGGGGTTCGGCAAGTGGGTGACGGGATGGGCTGTCCTGCCCACGGCCTGCGACGAGATGACGGAGGAAGACTTCAGGAGCGCCGAGGAAGGCCTCCAGTATGCCAACTGCGTGCTCGTCATGTCCTGTGCCCTGGGCGTGCACCGAGTTACCTCAGACTTCAATCTTCCCACGATCCCGGCCCTGGATACCCTGTTCATCGGCCTCGAGGAATCCCCGGGCTACTTCCAGGAGGTATGCGCCCAGTGCGGACAGTGCGTGCTCGGCGAGACGGCCGGCATATGTCCCCTGACCGCGTGTCACAAGGGGCTCCTCAACGGACCGTGTGGAGGTACCAGCCACGGCAAGTGTGAAGTCGATCCCGAGAAGGACTGTGCCTTCACCCTCATATACGAGCGGCTCAAGGCCCAGAACAGGCTCGACCTGATGACTAAGTACCATCCGCCGCGCAACTACCACGTGACGCTGGTGCCTAAGCTCATCAGCTTCACCGCAGAAGAAGGGATAGACAAATGAGCTCCCGGTTCAGAGAAGCGCTAAACTCAGACAAGTTCGTGGTGACGTGTGAAGTTGCGCCGCCCAAGGGAACAGACGTGCAGGAGATGCTTCACCACATAGATCTCCTGGTGGACAAGGTCGATGCCATGAACGTGACCGATCACCAGAGTTCGGTCATGAGGCTCTCGTCCCTCGCCGGCTGCCTGGCGATCAAGGAGGCGGGCGGCGAACCGATCCTGCAGATGACCTGCCGGGACCGCAACCGACTGGCCCTGCAGGGGGACCTTCTCTTCGCATACACCCGGGGCCTGAGGAACGTCCTCTGCCTCACCGGCGATGCGGTCACGGTGGGAGACAACACCGAGGCCAAGGGAGTCTTCGATTTGGACTCGGTCCAGTTTTTACACCTCGTCCGGCAGATGGAGTCAGGGCAGGATGCCGGCGGCAACAAGCTGAGCGGGGAGCTGGACTTCTGTGCCGGAGCGGTGGTCACACCCGGGGCGGATCCCGTCTGGCCCCAGCTCATGAAGTTCGACAAGAAGGTGGAGGCTGGTGCCGAGTTCTTCCAGACCCAGGCGATCTTCGAAATGGATGCCTTCGAGGAGTTCATGGATCATGCCAGGCAGTTCGATGTGAAGATCCTGGCGGGGATTTTGCTTCTGACCTCACCGAGGATGGCCCGCTTCGTTCACAACAACGTGCCCGGAATAGAGGTGCCCCAGGACCTCCTGGACGAGATGGCCGCCGCCCCGAAGGGCGGGGCACGCTCGGCGGGAGTGGAGATCGCAGCCCGCCTGATAAGGACGATCAAGGAACGTTCGCTGTGTGACGGGGTGCACATCATGGCCATCAATGCGGAAGAGGCCGTGCCCGACATCCTGGAGGCTGCGGGACTGTAGGGCGAGGGTTGTACGGCACAACATGGAGAGCGGTATTTCTTCGTGTGAGATTTCGGGAGATGCCGCTCTCCCTACTCTAAGGTTGTCACGCCTTTCCTGAGGGCGTACTTCACCAGCTCCACTCGGTTTTTCAGGTCCAGTTTTCCCATGAGGTTGGACCGGTAGCCGTCTATGGTCTTTATGCTGAGGTTCAGCATCTCGCCGATCTCCCGGGCCGTGTACCCCTCCGCGAGCAGCTTCAGGACTTCCCGTTCCCGCCTGGTCAAATCGTCGTAGGGGTCGTGGGTCCTCGTCACGCCCCCGTCGGACCGGTAGGCGTCGACCAAGAAACGCGCTATGGAGGGTGACAGGTAGGAGTTGCCCTTGCTGACGGCGCGGATACCAGTGATGAGCTCCGAGGACGCGGCGGTCTTGCTCAAGAATCCGAGGGCTCCCGCCTCGATGATGGGAAACACGTATTCCTTGTCGTTGTACTGGGTGAGGACCAGTATCTTCACATCGGGGTGATTCTCGGTTATCCGCCTGGTTGCCTCCAGGCCGTCCATAACCGGCATGGCGATGTCCATCAGGACGACGTCGGGTTTCAGCTCGG
>PWUB01000257.1 GCA_003563755.1 Clostridia bacterium | reverse complement strand
CAACGTCCAGATGCGCGTGAACCTGATCACCCCGATAGCCATCGAGGAGGGCGTGCGCTTCGCCATTCGTGAGGGCGGAAGGACCGTGGGCGCCGGCGTCGTCACATCCATCATCGAGTGATCAAACTGACTGTTTCAAAGAAAGGGAGGGACGCAGATGGCTGGACAGAAGATAAGAATCCGCCTGAGGGCTTTTGATCACGAAATCCTCGATCAGTCGGCCGACCAGATCGTTGGTACGGCGTCCCGTACGGGCGCCCGGGTGTCCGGTCCGGTCCCGCTGCCCACTGAGCGCTCGGTGTATACGGTGCTGAAAGCCCCGATCGGGGAAAAGGATCTTCGTGAGCAGTTTGAAATGCGTACTCACAAGCGCCTCATAGATATCCTGGACCCCACGCCTCAGACGGTCGATGCCCTGATGCGTCTTGATCTGCCTTCGGGTGTGGACATCGAGATCAAGTTGTAGAAGCTCGACCGATAGGAGGTGCGATGATGGGCAAGGGTATGCTGGGAAAGAAACTGGGGATGACCCAGGTGTTTGATGATGAGGGTCAGGTCATACCTGTCACTGTCATCAAGGCAGATTCGTGTGTTGTGGTGCAGATAAAGACCGAGGAGACCGACGGCTACGACGCCGTCCAGGTCGGTTTCGAGAAAGCACCCGCCCGAAAGCTCTCGAAGCCAGAGCGGGGTCATTTCGACCGCGCCGGGGTTGAGCCGCGGAAGTATCTGCAGGAGTTTCGCAATGACAACGGCGACTGGAACGGCGCCGAGGTCGGCGAGGAGCTGGGCGCCGAGATGTTCTCCCCCGGTGACCGCGTGAAGGTCAGAGGGGTCTCCCGGGGGAAGGGCTTCGCCGGGGCCATCAAGAGGCACGGTTTCAGCCGTGGACCCATGTCTCACGGTTCGCGTTACCACCGTGGGCCTGGGTCCCACGGAGCGAGCGCCTCGCCGTCGCGGGTGTTCCCGGGCCGGAAGCTCCCGGGCCGCATGGGCGGAGACAAGGTTACTGTTCGGGGCCTGGAGGTAGTCCAGGTTGACCCGGAACGGCAGCTAATTCTGATCAGGGGCGCGGTGCCCGGTCCCAAGGGCAGCGTCCTGCAGATCGAGATTCAGTGAAGCAAACGAGGAAGGGGGGCGAGATTGTGCCGACAGTGAATGTGCTGAACCGACAGGGCGAAGAAGTGGGCGAGCTGAACATCAGTTCCGAGATCTGGGAAGCTGAGATCAACGAGGTGCTTTTGCACCAGGCGGTGGTAACTTACCTGGCGAATCAGCGGACCGGGACCGCTTCCACCAAGGGTCGCGCCGAGGTGAGGGGCGGCGGCCGTAAGCCGTGGAGACAGAAGGGCCTGGGCCGTGCCCGACACGGGAGCATACGTTCGCCTATCTGGAGGGGCGGCGGCGTGACCTTCGGCCCCAAGCCCCGGGATTGGCGCAAATCCATGAACAAGAAGGCTCGGCGAAGCGCTCTGAGGTCGGCGCTCTCGGCGGGTTGCAGCGAAGAGACTGTCACCTTCGTTGACGCCATCGACCTGCCCGAGCCCAGGACCAAAGATATCGTCGCCATGCTGAAGGCTCTGGATCTGGAGGGCAAAAAGGTCCTGATAGTCACCCCGGACCGCGACGATGTGGTCTACCGCTCGGCGCGGAACATCCCCGGTGTCAGCGTAACTCGGGCGCAGGATCTCACCACCTACGAGGTCCTCAACAGCGATCACATGGTAGTGGTTGCTGACGCAGTATCGGTGATCGAGGGGGTGCTGGGCTGATGGCCCTGGATCCGAGAGACATAATCAAACGCCCGGTCGTAACCGAGAGGACGCTCCTGGACACGGAGGAAGGCAAGTACACGTTCGAGGTCGATCGTCGTGCCAACAAGTTTCAGATCAGGCAGGCCGTTGAAGAGCTGTTCCGCGTGAGGGTGGATAAGGTCAACACCATGAGGGTTCCCGGCAAGATGCGCCGCATGGGAGTCTTCCAGGGGCCCACACCGGAATGGAAGAAGGCCATCGTCAAGCTGGTCGCAGGTGACGAAATCGACTTCTTCGACGGCATGATGTAAGGGCTGGAGGTGATTAGGTTGCCGATCAAAAAATACAAGCCCACATCAGCGGGACAGCGTCATGCGGCCCTGAATCGGCCCGAGGTCAGCAACGAGGGGCCGGAGCGTTCCCTGCTCGCCGGAAAGATGAATAAGAGCGGCGGGCGCAACAACCGCGGTCGGATGACCGTCAGGCATCGCGGTGGAGGCAGCAAGCGTCGATATCGCATCATCGACTTTCACCGCAAGAAGGATGGAGTGCCGGCGCGGGTGGTTCGCCTGGAATACGATCCGAACCGGAGCGCCAACATCGCCCTGCTTCAGTACGCGGACGGCGAGAAGGCGTATATCCTGGCACCCGCGGGTCTGCGTCCGGGGGATGAGGTTGAGTCGGGTCCGGAGGCCGATATACGTCCGGGCAATGCCCTGCCCCTTCGCAATATTCCCAATGGGACGGCTATCCACAATGTGGAGCTGAAGCCGGGGCGCGGGGGCCAGCTGGGTCGTGCCGCGGGAGCCAGTGTGGTGCTGCAGGCGAAGGAAGGTGATCGCGCCCACGTTCGCATGCCATCGGGGGAGGTCCGTCTCCTCCCGGTAGACTGCCGTGCCACCATCGGCCAGGTTGGCAATGTCGAACATGAGAATCAGCTCAAAGGTAAGGCGGGCAAGAGCCGCCACCGGGGTCGGCGCCCGAGCGTTCGCGGCGTGGCCATGAACCCTGCAGATCATCCGCACGGCGGCGGCGAGGGTCGATCTCCCATCGGCCGGCATCCGGTTACCCCCTGGGGCAAACCTGCCCAGGGTAAGAAGACCCGCAAGCGCAAGAAGTATTCTGACAAGTACATCGTGCGTCACCGGCGTAAGAAGAGGAGGTGATCATCCTCCATGGGTAGGTCGCTGAAGAAGGGCCCGCATGTTGATGAAAGGCTGCTGCGGCGGATAAGGGAAATGGACGACAAGGGCGAAAAGAGGGTCGTTCGTACCTGGTCCAGGGACTGCACGATCGTGCCGGAGATGGTGGGGCACACCATAGCCGTACACGATGGGCGGCGGCATGTGCCCGTCTACATCATAGAGGACATGGTGGGACACAAGCTGGGTGAGTTCGCCACCACCAGGACGTTCCGTGGACACAGCCACCGTTCGGAACGTACGGTCCGGGTTCACTAGGCCGCGGCAGATTGAGGAGGTTGAGGGTCAATGGAGCAGAGGGCGAGGGCATCAACCCGACACACTAGGATCGCTCCCCGGAAGGCACGGGCCGTGATTGATCTCATTCGCGGTAAGCCCCTGGAGGAGGCGGTGGCGATTTTACGCCACACGCCCCGCCGCGCAGGTGCGATCATCGAGAAGGTTCTTAACTCCGCCGTGGCCAACGCGGTGAACAACTTTGATATGGACGAGGACGGACTGTACGTGGCGGAGGCGCACGTGAACGAGGGTACCACTCTCAAGAGGTGGAGGCCGAGGGCACGGGGTATTGCGGCTCCGATACACAAGCGTACGAGTCACATTGATATAGTAGTTGCCGAAAGAGAGGAGGTGTAGGTTTGGGTCAGAAGACACACCCGAAGGGCTTTCGATTGGGAGTCATAAGGGACTGGGATTCCCGGTGGTTTGCCGACAAGGACCGGTTCCCTGAGCTGGTGCACGAGGATTACCAGATTCGCCGACACATAAAGGGTAACATGTACGACGCGGGAATACCGCGCATCGAGATAGAACGGGCGGCTGCCCAGGTCAAGATCACGGTCCACGCTGCCAGGCCCGGTATGGTCATAGGCCGCGGCGGTTCGCTGGTGGAGGGTCTGCGCCGAGATCTCGAGGAGCAGACAGGCAACCGGATGAACATCAGGATCGTGGAGGTCAACAAGCCCGACGTGGACGCCCAGCTGGTGGCTGAGGGTGTCGCCGAGCAGCTGGAGAGACGCGTGTCTTTCCGGCGCGCCATGAGGCAGGCCCTGCAGCGTGCCATGCGCGAGGGAGCCGAGGGATGCAAGATCATGGTGGCGGGTCGCCTGGGTGGTGCCGAGATGGCGAGGAGAGAGTGGCAGGCGGAAGGTTCGGTGCCGCTGCACACTCTCCGGGCGGACATAGACTACGGTTTCGCCGAGGCGAACACCACCTACGGGACCATCGGTGTCAAGACGTGGATCTATCATGGAGACGTTTTGCCCGAGGTCGATGATGAGAACGAGGGGGCTGCATCTGATGCTGATGCCTAGAAGAGTCAAATACCGCCGGCAGCATCGCGGCCGCATGAAGGGTAAGGCCCGGCGTGGTTCGGACGTCATCTACGGTGAGTACGGGCTGCAGGCTCTTGAGCCTGGATGGGTGACCGATCGCCAGATAGAGGCTGCCCGAGTTGCGATGACGCGTCACATTCGCCGTGGCGGAAAGGTCTGGGTCAAGATCTTCCCCGACAAGCCGGTTACCAAGAAGCCTGCGGAGACGAGAATGGGTAAGGGTAAGGGAGCTCCCGAGTACTGGGTTGCCGTAGTTCGGCCGGGCAGGATCATGTTCGAGCTGTCCGGTGTTCCCGAGCCGATGGCCAAGGAAGCTATGCGGCTGGCCGCACACAAGCTGCCTGTCAAGGCGCGGTTCATCAAGCGCGAAGGCGGTGGTGAGAGTGAAGGCTGAGGATATCCGGGAGATGAGCGACGAGGAGATCGAGCGCAGGGTGCGTGACCTGAAAGAAGAGCTGTTCAATCTCCGCTTTCAGAGTGCGACCGGGCAGTTGGAGAACCCTATGCGTATAAGGCAGGTCAAGCGAGACATCGCCCGTTTCCGGACGGTTGAGCGGGAACGGGAGCTGGCCCGCGAGGTTCCCAGATGAGGGGAGGATGTTGATGACCCAAGACGACGGTCGCGGAAATCCGAGATTCCGCCAGGGAGTGGTAGTAAGCGATAAGATGGACAAAACCGTTGTCGTCGAGGTTGAGAACCGACAGCGCCACCCGCTCTACTCAAGGCGGATCCGCAGGACCCGGAAATTCATGGCCCATGATGAGAGCAACGAATGCAGGGTGGGCGACCTCGTCGTCCTCGTTCAGACGCGCCCTCTGTCCAAGCGGAAACGGTGGAGAGTGCGGGAGATACTCAGACGGGCCGAGTGATTGCGGGGCACGGCTGCTAAGGAGGAAGCACGATGATTCAGGCTGAGTCACGGTTGAAGGTGGCTGACAATACGGGTGCGAGGGAGATCGGGGTGATCAGGGTTCTCGGAAGCAGCGGCAGGCGCTACGCCGGGGTGGGAGATATCATCGTGGCGTCGGTCAAGGAGTCCACACCGGGATCGATGGTCAAGAAGGGCGAGATAGTACGTGCGGTCATCGTTCGCACCAGGGCTCCCATCAGGAGGCCCGACGGTTCGATGATTCGTTTTGACGAGAATGCCGCCGTCATCCTGAGAGACGCGAGCGAGCCCCAGGGCACCCGCATCTTCGGACCCATCGCCCGCGAGCTGAGAGAGAAGCAGTTCACCCGTATCATCTCCCTTGCACCCGAGGTGCTGTAGGGGTCCGGGCAACCTGTTGTAGGAGGGAGGCTGTCGAGGATGGCCACACCCAGGATGAAACTCAAGACCGGTGATCGCGTTATGGTTATCGCCGGCAAGGACAAAGGCAAACGGGGTGAAGTTCTCAGGGTGCTGCCCCGGAGAAACAGGATCATCATTGAGGGAATCAACATGGTGAAGAAGCACCAGCGCGCCACCCGAGAGATGATGCAGGGCGGTATAATTGAGCAGCCAGCGCCGCTTCATGCATCCAACGTCATGCTCATCTGCCGCAACTGCTCGGAACCCACCCGCACCGGTAACAGGGCGCTAGCGAACGGGCGCAAGGTGAGATCCTGCAAGAAATGCGGCGAGGACATCGACCGGTGAGGGGGCGAGAGGAATTGGATCCGTTGCAGGAGATTTATGAACGCGAAGCAGTACCGGAGATGATGAAGGAGTTCGGCTACGATAACGCGCTGGCCGTTCCCCGGGTGCGCAAGATCGTCGTGAACATGGGGGTCGGTGAGGCCAGGGATAATCCCAACGCCCTCGATTCTGCCGTCAAGGACATGGCCACCATCACGGGGCAGCGTCCCATCGTCAACCGGGCCAGGCAGTCGGTGTCGGCCTTCCGCATCCGGCAGGGTGATGCGATCGGCTGCAGCGTCACGCTGCGGCGGGGGCGAATGTGGAGCTTTCTGTCGAGGCTGATCAACGTCGCACTGCCGCGGGTGCGCGACTTCCGCGGACTCAACGCTAACTCTTTCGATGGTCGCGGGAACTACTCTCTGGGCCTGAGGGAGCAGACGGTGTTCCCCGAGATTGACTACGATGACATCGACTCGGTTCGGGGTATGGATGTAACGATCGTTACCACGGCCGAAACCGACGAAGAGGCGAGGCATCTGCTCCAATACCTGGGATTTCCGTTGAGGGACGGCTGATCAAAGGGATTTTGAAAGGAGGCATATTTGTGGCCAGAAAGGCTCTGATCGAGAAGAACAAGAAGGAGCCGAAGTTCTCCACCCGGAAGCGTAACCGTTGTTCAATATGCGGGCGCCCTCGGGGTTTCATCAGGCAGTTCGGGCTTTGCAGGCACTGCCTGCGCGAACTGGCACACAAGGGCGAGATTCCCGGTGTCAAGAAGGCGTCCTGGTGAGCTTTCTGAGTCACACGAGGGGAGGTACTGATACATGAGCATGACCGATCCCATCGCGGACATGCTGACGCGGGTGAGAAACGCCAGTGCCGCGCGACAGGAGCATGTGGATATTCCTGGCTCCAAGGTTAAGTGGGCCATTGCCAACATTCTCGGGGAGGAAGGGTATGTTCGCAGTGTGAGCTGGATCGATGACGGCAAGCAAGGTATTGTGCGCATTTACCTTAAGTACGGTCCGAACCGTGAGCAGGTCATCAGCGGACTGAAGCGGATATCGAAGCCGGGCCTACGCATCTACGTTGGACGAGACGAGGTTCCGAGCGTTTTGGGAGGACTGGGAGTGGCGATCATGTCCACGTCTCAGGGCATTATGACGGACAGAAACGCCCGGCAGAAGACTGTGGGCGGCGAGGTAATGGCTTACGTCTGGTGAGCCGCCTCTCAAGAGGAGGTGTTGACATGTCACGCGTGGGTAACAGGCCTATCGATGTGCCTGATGGGGTGCAGGTGACCATCGAAAGCGACGTGGTTACCGTCTCAGGTCCCAAGGGTGAACTGGACCAGGATGTCCCGAGGGAGATTTCTCTCACCCTTGCCGACGGCCAGGTGGTGGTCGAGCGTTCTGGGGATGGCAGGAGATCGAGGTCGCTGCATGGGCTCATCCGTACGCTGATCGCCAACATGATCGAGGGGGTCACCGAGGGTTTTTCGAAGTCTCTGATCATCGAAGGGACCGGCTACCGGGCTTCCCTGTCCGGGCGAAAGCTGATCCTCACGGTGGGCTATTCCCATCCGGTGGAGATAGTACCGCCGGAGTCCATCGAACTGGAGACGCCGAGCCAGAGGCGCATCATCGTCCGCGGACCGGACAAACAGCTCGTGGGGCAGTTGGCGGCGGAAATTCGCGACGTGCGTCCTCCTGAGCCCTATCATGGTTTCGGTATTCGCTATGAGGGAGAGAGGATCAGACGCAAGGAGGGTAAGTCTGCTGTTACCACCACCGCCTGAGCCTGATCAGGCTCGGGGCAGTGAGGCCCCCGGTGAAGGAGGCTCGAGAGATGACGAGGCAAGAGCAGCGAGCTAGGAGACGCAGGCGAGTGAGGAAGAAGATATTCGGTGTGCCCCAAAGACCGAGGGTCAGCGTGTTTCGCAGCAACCGGCACATCTACGCACAGATCATCGATGACCTAAACGGAATCACCCTGGCGGCCGCTTCCAGCCTGGACGCCGAGGTCCTGGGAGAGGATCTGAGCGGATCCGAAATGGCGCACCGCGTGGGAGAGGTGCTGGCAGAGCGAGCCACGCAGGAGGGCGTCAAGCAGGTCGTCTTCGATCGAGGCGGCTACAAGTACCACGGTCAGGTCAAGGCGCTGGCGGAAGGGGCGCGGGAGAAGGGTCTGGAGTTTTGATTCCCCGCGGAAAGGAGCGTGTTATGCGGAGGAAGTTCCTCATCGAGGAAATAGATGAAGAAGCCCTCGAAGAGCGTGTCGTATCTATCAACCGGGTGGCCAAGGTCGTCAAGGGTGGACGTCGGTTCAACTTCACGACCGTGGTAGTCATGGGTGACAGCGCCGGCCACGTGGGGGTGGGACTGGGTAAGGCGCAGGAGATACCGGCGGCCATCAACAAGGGCAAGGATCGTGCCAAGAAGGAACTCATCAAGGTTCCGCTTCAGGGTACGACCATTCCCCATCAGATCATAGGGGTCTTTGGAGCCAGCCGTGTTCTCTTGAAGCCGGCCTCGGAGGGTACCGGAGTCATAGCCGGTGGGCCCGCACGGGCTGTGTTGGAACTGGCAGGTGTACGTGATATACTGACCAAGTCGCTCGGCTCGAACAATCCCACTAACGTGGCTAAAGCTACTCTAAACGGTCTCAAGAACCTCACGAGCCCGCGGGATGTTGCCCGCAAGAGGGGTAAGTCGGTGGAGGAGCTGCTGCAGTCGGAATCGTAACGGGAGGTGAAACGTCGTGACTGAACTGCACAAGTTGCGTCCGGCGCCTGGCTCACGGAAGAAGCGCAAGCGCGTCGGCCGCGGTATCGGTTCAGGAAAGGGCAAGAACAGCGGGCGCGGCACTAACGGTCAGAACTCGCGTTCCGGAGGGGGAGTGCGCCCCGGGTTTGAGGGTGGACAGATGCCCCTGTACCGCCGTCTTCCCAAGTTCGGGTTCACAAGTCCCCGGCGTAGGGAATACAGCGTCATCAACGTGGCTTCCCTGAACCGTTTCGATGATGGAGAAGAGGTCACCGTCGAGCGCATGATCGAGGCAGGCCTGGTCAAGAACCTCCGGGACGGTGTGAAGGTTCTCGGTGACGGCCAACTCGAGGTTTCACTGACGGTGTGGGCTCATCAATTCTCGAGAACGGCGCGTGAGAAGATTGAGCAGGCCGGCGGCAGGGCCGAGGTGGTGTAGGTGGGCATACTGAACACATTGCGGCGTGCGTTCCGGGTTCCGGATCTGCGTCGTCGCATCATGTTCACCTTCTATATGCTACTGGTGTTCCGCCTGGGTACTCACGTTCCCGTACCCGGGATTGACCCCAGCGCTCTGGAAGAGCTGTTCGGACGCGGTTCTCTCTTCGGCCTGCTGGATATGTTCGCCGGGGGTGCTTTCAGCTCTTTTTCGGTCTTTGCCATGAGCATCACCCCGTACATCAACGCGTCGATTATCATGCAGCTGTTGACGGTCGTCGTGCCCAAGCTCGAGGAGTGGCAGCGAGAGGGCGAGGAGGGTCGCCGAAAGATCACCCAGTGGACCCGGTACGGTACCGTGGTTCTGGCCCTGATCCAGGCCACCGGCATGTCGTTTTACATGCGTGGAGCCGGTGCCCTGGCGACAGCGGGCGGTTTCGGCGTGTTCAATGTTGTGGTGACACTCACCGCCGGCACGATATTCCTCATGTGGCTTGGTGAGCAGATCACCGAACACGGTATAGGGAACGGAATATCCCTCTTGATTTTCGGCGGGATCGTCTCGCGGGTCCCCCAGGGTGCCATCAGCCTGGGTGCCTATGTGGCTGAGGGCACCGTGAGCATCTTCAACGTTTCCGTTCTCGTCATCCTGGGGCTCATGGTCATCGCAGGAGTGGTCTTCGTAGAAGAGGGGCGTCGCCGTGTCCCCGTCCGGTACGCCAAGCGCGTGATCGGCAGGCGTATGTACGGTGGACAGTCCACGCACATTCCGATGCGAATTAACCAGGCGGGCGTCATCCCCGTCATCTTCGCCTCGAGCGTGCTGGCCTTTCCTCCGACCATAGCCCAGTTCATCAATCATCCCTGGGCGCAGGCCCTGGCGCAGCGGATGGACTACGGTACGGCGCTGCATACGACCATGTACTTCCTTTTGATCGTCTTCTTCACCTACTTTTACACCGCGGTGACTTTCAATCCGCGGGACGTGGCGGAGAACATCCGTAGGTATGGTGGTTTCATCCCCGGCCGAAGGCCCGGACGCGCAACGGCCCAGTACCTGGACAGGATTCTCGTTCGCATCACCCTGCCCGGTGCGATCTTCCTGGCGACCATCGCAGTGTTTCCGAACTTCTTCGGGGGACTCACCGGTGTTCCCGGTATTTACTTCGGCGGTACAGCGCTCTTGATCGTGGTAGGGGTGGCGCTGGAAACCATGAAACAGATAGAGGCGCAGCTGTTAATGCGCCAATATGAAGGATTCATGCGTTAGGAGGATATCGATGTACCTGGTATTCATGGGGCCTCCCGGAGCAGGCAAGGGGACACAGGCTGCTCTCGTGGCGCGAACGCACAGGATCGCTCACATCTCCACGGGAGAGATGTTGCGAAGTGCGGTCAAGGCCAGGACGGAGATGGGTACTGCAGCCAAGGAGTATATGGATCGCGGAGACCTGGTGCCCGATGAGATCGTTGTAGGTATCACCCGCGAGCGGCTGCAGGCTCCGGATGTGCGGAAGGGCTTCGTCCTGGACGGCTTCCCCCGCACTCTGAAGCAGGCCGAGGATCTGGACAGGGCGCTGAGCGATGAGGACATGGATCTGGATCTCGTCGTGAACCTCCAGGTTCCAGAAGGGGAGCTGGTTCGCCGGCTGACCGGACGGCGTGTCTGTCCCCACTGCGGCGAGTCATATCACCTGGTGTTCAACCCGCCGAGCTCCCTCGGAGTCTGTGATTACTGTGGCAAGGACCTGGTACAGCGGGATGATGATCTGGAGGTAACGGTGCGCCAGCGACTCGAGGTCTACCGCACGGAGAGCGAGCCGCTGCTGGGCTACTACAGCGATTCGGGTCTGCTGGTGAACGTTCACGGTACAGGTACCGTACAGCAGGTGCACGAGAGGATAGAGCAGCTGTTGGTGTGACACCCGGGGAGGGCATGTTTTGATCATCATCAAGTCTGACCGTGAGCTGGAGAAGATGCAGGCTGCAGGACGACTGGCCGCCGAATGCCTGTGGCTGGTGGCCGCGAAGGCAGCGCCGGGTGTGACCACGGGTGAGCTGGATCGGGCAGCAGAGGATTTCATAGTCAGCTCAGGAGGTACACCGTCGTTTCAGGGTTACCGGGGGTTTCCTGCTAGCATCTGCGCGAGCATCAACAGTGAGGTAGTTCACGGTATACCAGGCAGCAGGGAGTTGAAGGAGGGCGACTTGCTGAGCATCGACGTCGGGGCCATCGTGGGTGGATACCACGGAGACAATGCCACAACCGTGCCGATAGGGGAGGTCAGCGAGGCGGCGAGGGAGCTGTTGAGGGCAGGAGAAGGTGCTCTGTTTGCTGGAATCGAAAAGACGGTGGCAGGCAACCGCCTCAGTGACATCTCCCATGCGGTGCAGACCTACGCCGAAAGCCGCGGGTATTCCGTGGTGCGGAGCTACACAGGGCACGGCATAGGACGTCAGATGCATGAAGCTCCCGACATTCCCAACTTCGGGCCGCCGGGTCTCGGGCCCAGGCTGCGAAAAGGAATGGTGCTGGCCATTGAGCCCATGCTCAACGAGGGAGGTCACGCGGTTGAGGTGGCCGACGACGGTTGGACCGTTTACACCGCGGACAGGGGACTTTCAGTTCATTTTGAGCACACTGTCGCTGTCACCGATGAGGGTTGGGAGATCTTGACCCGATGCGGCTGAGCCGGGATAAAATGGCATGTCATGGTCAACACTATGGGGGTGTGACCCTGTGAGTAACGACCTTCGAGTTGGCGACATCGTCGAGTCAGGGGCCGGTCGTGATCGGGGTGCATTCTATGTGGTAGTAAGGATTGAAAAGGACTCGATACTTGCTGTAGACGGTCTGAAACGTACATTACAACGGCCTAAAATGAAGAATAGGAGGCACGTGACCAGGGTCGGACGCGTGAAAGAGCAACCAGTACTGTCCCGAATGACGGCGGGACGGGTCAAGGATTCAGAGATTCGCGCCGTTCTGATGGGTTACAACGAGGAGGGATGTTCATCACAGAAGCTGCAAGGGCTCGTGGCGTATGCCCTCCCTCGATTGAGGAGGCCGGGTGATTAGATGGGTAAGAAGAAGGATGCAATCGAAGTCGAAGGCACGGTCGTTGAACCGCTGCCGGGCGGCATGTTCAAAGTGGAGCTTGAGAACGGGCACAAGGTACTGGCTCACATATCGGGCAAGATCCGCATGAGCTACATTCGGATTCTTCCTGGTGATAGGGTGACCGTGGAGCTCTCTCCGTATGACCTCACCCGAGGGCGCATCACGTGGCGTCATCGGTCGTGAAACAGGGGCTCGCGGACAAGGGGGGTCAGAGATGAAGGTACGCGCATCCATCAAGAAGATGTGTGACAAGTGCAAGGTCATAAGACGAAGGGGTCGCTTGATGATCATATGCGATAACCCCAAGCACAAGCAGCGCCAGGGCTGATGCGGGAGGTGAGGAACAATGGCCAGAATAGCCGGGGTCGACTTGCCCAGAGATAAGAGGGTGGTCGTAGCCCTTACCACGATATATGGAATAGGTATGTCGCGAGCCCGGTCCGTCGTCAGTGAGGCGGGCATCGACGAGAGCACGCGGGTCCGCGACCTCGCTGAGTCAGAGGTCAGTGAGCTCAGGCGGCTCATCGATGACAATTTCCAGGTCGAGGGTGAACTGCGCCGGGAGTATCAGCAGAACATCAAACGGCTCATGGATATCGGTTGCTACAGGGGCATACGCCACAGGCGCGGGATGCCCGTCAGAGGACAGCGGACCCGAACCAATGCGCGCACGCGCAAGGGTCCCTCTCGCAGGGTTGGGGGTCGAAGGAAGCCCCGTTGACGGATCTTTTTTGAAGGAGGGTGAAGATGGCTAGAAAAAGAGCGCGGGCCAGACGGCCCCGTAGGCGCGTCAGCAAGAACGTTGAGAGAGGGCGCGTGTACATTCGCTCCACTTTCAATAACACGGTGATAACCATCACCGATGAAAACGGCAATGTCCTCGCCTGGGGTAGCTCCGGTACCGTCGGTTTCAAGGGCTCCCGAAAGGGTACACCCTATGCTGCCGGTCTCGCTGCCGAGAAAGCGGCCCGGGACGCGATGGTTCATGGTCTTCGGGAGGTGGCAGTGTTCGTCAAGGGCCCCGGTTCGGGCCGGGAGGCCGCGATCAGGTCGCTGCAGGGTGCAGGTCTTGAGGTCACCGCGATAAAGGACGTTACGCCGATTCCGCACAACGGCTGCCGTCCTCCCAAGAGACGGCGTTGAGGTTTTGCGAAAGAACTCAGGATCTAGAGGAGGAGGTTTAACGCGTGGCAAGATACACTGGACCCGTCTGTAGGTTGTGCAGGCGGGAAGGAGAAAAGCTGTTTCTCAAGGGAGACCGCTGCTACAGCGATAAGTGTTCCATCGAGCGCGGCGGGCGTCCCCCCGGAGAACACGGCCAGAGAAGGCGGAGGAGTCAGAGCGCATACGGCCAGCAGCTTCGTGAGAAGCAGAAGGTCCGCCGCATCTATGGTGTCCTGGAGCGTCAGTTCCGCCGCTACTACCAGGAAGCATCTCGCCGTAAGGGTGTTACCGGTGAGCTGATGCTGCAACTGCTGGAACGGAGACTCGACAATACGGTCTACCGCATGGGGTTTGCCGGTTCCAGGCCGGAAGCCCGGCAGATGGTGAACCACGGTCACATACTGGTGAACGGGCGCAAGACCGATATAGCGTCCTTTTCTGTTTCCGAAGGTGATGTAATCGAGCTGAAGCCGGGTTCGAGGAACCTGCCCAGGATCCAGGAGCTTGAGGAGCTGGCTGCCGGACGAGTGGCGCCCGATTGGCTGAGCGTGGACTGGGAACGTAAGCGTGGGACGGTCATCCGCCTCCCGGAACGGGACGAGGTCGACATCCCCATACAGGAACACCTTATCGTCGAGATGTACTCGCGTTGATAGCTGGCACCGAGATTCATAAACTTCGGGGGGGCAGAGCGGATGCTGGAGATTGAAAAGCCCACCATACGATGTGAAGATGTTGATGCGGACGGTGCCACTGCCACGTTCATAGTTGAACCTCTTGAGCGGGGCTACGGCACCACTATGGGAAACTCACTACGCAGGGTTTTGCTGTCCTCTATTCCCGGGGCAGCGGTTACTGCGGTGCAGATTGATGGTGTCAGCCATCCATTCGATACCATTCCCGGCGTGGTTGAGGATGTCACTGAAATCATCCTCAGCCTCAAGGAGTTGGTCCTCAAGAGCCACTCTCCCGATCCCCAGACACTCATTCTGGAGGCCGAGGGAGAGGGTCAGGTGACGGCCGGAGACATCAAACTCCCGGCCGATGTAGAGCTCATGAACCCGGATATGGTGCTGATGACCCTCGACTCCGGGGCGCGCGTATACATGGAGATGATCGTCAAACAGGGACGCGGTTATGTGCCCGCCGAGCAGAATAAGGAGGAGGGTCAGCCCATCGGGCTCATCGCCGTGGACTCGATCTTCAGCCCCATCCGCCGGGTTAACTTCAGCGTGGAGGATGCCCGGGTCGGACAGGTGACCGACTACGACCGCCTGAGCCTCCAGGTGAGGACCGACGGCAGCGTTACGCCCGCCGAGGCTGTCAGCCTGACGGCTCGTATCGTCAAGGAGCACATGGACCTTTTCGTCGGCCTGACCGAGGACCCGGGGGAGCAGGAGGCGGAGATCATGGTCGAGCCTGAGGAGGAGGAGCGCAACAAGCTTCTCAGCCGGAGCATCGAGGAGCTCGGCCTGTCGGTGCGGTCCTTCAACTGCTTAAAGCGCGCCGGCATCGACACCATCGGAGAGCTTCTATCGTACACTCCTGACCAGATGCTGAAGATACGCAACCTCGGGGAGAAGTCCCTGGAGGAGGTAACGAGTAAACTGGACGACCACGGGCTGCAACTGGCGGAGGCATCGGAGTGATTGATGCCCCTGAGTGAGGGGAGAGGTTGTACATTGCGGCCGAAAAAGCTGAATCGGCCTTCGGACCAGCGCCGGGCCCTGCTGCGGGGGCTGGTCACGTCGATTCTTGAGCACGAAAGCGTTGAGACCACGGCGGCCAAGGCAAAGGCTGCACAGCCGATGGTGGAGAAGATGATAACTCTCGGTAAGAGGGGCGATCTGCACGCCCGCCGTCAGGCGGCTAGCTACCTCACGGATTCATGGGTGGTCAGGAAGGTTTTCGAGGTGCTGGGTCCCCGCTACGAGGACCGCCCGGGCGGCTACACCCGTATAGTCAAGGCGGCACCGCGGCGAGGCGACGGCGCACCCATGGTGATCATCGAGTTGGTCTGAGTGAGGAGTGCGGCTGTGAGATGACTGCGACTCCGCTGGTGGACATGCGGGGCGTCAGCTATTCCTATCGGCGAGGTGATACCGAGGAAGTGGTGGCTCTCCGCGACATCGACCTGCGCATCGACCGCGGTGAGTTCGTGGCCGTGGTCGGTGCTAATGGTTCGGGCAAGTCCACCCTGGCCAAGCTCATGAACGCCCTGCTGCTTCCGACCGGGGGGGAGGTCATCATCTCCGGGATGCCCACATCGGATCCCGAGCTCCGGTGGGAGATACGCAGAACAGTGGGCATGGTGTTTCAGAACCCCGATAACCAGCTGGTGAGTACCACCGTTGAGGATGAAGTCGCCTTCGGCCTCGAGAACCTCGGCGTCTGTAGCGACGCCATGCACGGGATCGTGCACGGGATGCTGGCCGAGGTTGATATGAAGGATCACCTGTCCAGCGAGCCTCATAACCTGTCGGGAGGGCAGAAGCAGCGGGTTGCCATAGCGGCGGTCCTGGCCATGAAGCCCGACTGCCTGGTCCTGGACGAGGCCACTTCGATGCTGGATCCCCAGGGACGTCGGGACGTAATGCTCACGACCCGGCGCCTCTGCCGCGAGCGCGGTCTCTCCGTGGTGTGGATCTCCCACTTCATGGAGGAGGCGGCACAGGCCGACCGCATCGTTATCCTCGAGGATGGCAGGATCGCCGCTGACGGTGTCCCCAGTCAGATCTTCGATGGTCGGGTTGACCTCGAGGCGATCGGCCTTGACACGCCCGCCGTTACGAGGCTGGCGGCGAATCTACGTGGGCACGGATATGCGATTCCGGCGGGCATCACCGATGTTGGTGAGCTGGTGAACTCTATATGCCAATTGTATTTCGGAATGTGAGCTTCATCTATGATGCGGACACGCCCTGGCAGAAGAGGGCCCTCGAAGACATCAATCTGCAGATCGAGGACGGGGAGTTTCTCGGGATCGTTGGGCCCACGGGTTCGGGGAAGTCGACCCTGGTACAGCATCTCAACGGCCTGCTGCGTCCCACCCGGGGTCAGGTGTTCGTAGACGACATCGAGGTGGGGGCGCAGCGTAAGCGGATGAAGGAACTGCGCCGTAAGGTCGGACTGGTTTTTCAATACCCTGAGCACCAGCTGTTCGAGGAGACGGTTCGCGATGACATTGCCTTCGGGCCTAAGAACCTGGGCTTGGATCAGGAGGAGATCGGGCGTCGCGTCGAGTGGGCATGCGGGGCCGTCGGTTTGGAACCGGACATCCTCGACAGGTCGCCCTTTGATCTCTCGGGCGGGCAGATGCGCCGCGTTGCCATCGCCGGCGTGTTGGCGATGAAGTGCAAGGTGCTGGTGCTGGACGAGCCCACTGCCGGGCTCGATCCCGGGGGCAGGGCCGCAATAATGGACCAGATGCTGGAGTTGAACCGTTCGGGCATGACCCTGGTCATGGTTTCTCACAGCATTGATGAGCTGGCCAGGATGGCTGACCGCATAGTGGTCATGTCCCGGGGCCGTATCGGCATGTTGGGGAACACCAGGGAGATATTCAGGCAGTACGAAAGGCTTCAGGAACTGAACCTCGACGTGCCTCAGACGGCACAGGTGATGCGCAGGCTTCGCGACGCAGGCATCCCCGTTCCCGTCGACGTGCTCACGGTGGAGGAGGCCACGGAGGCCCTGTTGGATGTTCTAGGGAGGACCCAAGGTGCTGGGCAAGAGCATAACCATAGGACAGTACATTCCGGGTGATTCCATCGTTCACCGCCTGGATCCCAGGACGAAGATCGTCGGGGTGCTGGCGTATGTTATCATACTCTTTGTCATTCGTGGTTTCACCGGATACGCTGTCATGGCTGGATTGACGGCATTCACGGCGCTCACCGGCAGGATACCGTTGCGGATGCTCATGCGGGGACTGCGTCCGGTGGTGATCATCATAGTGTTCACCGTGGTACTCAACATGGTGATGACCCCCGGTGACCCGCTGTACCAGCTCGGACCCTTCACCATTACCGACGCCGGGGTGACCCAGGCCGCCCTGATGGCATCGAGGCTTCTGCTCTTGATCCTCACCACATCGATGCTGACCCTGACCACGGCACCCATAGACTTGACCGACGGTATAGAGTATCTCCTGAGGCCCTTCCGCCGCATCGGAGTACCGGCTCACGAACTGGCGATGATGATGACCATAGCCCTCAGGTTCATACCGACCCTGCTGGATGAGCTGGAGCGTATCATGAAAGCACAGATGGCGCGCGGGGCAGATTTCGAGAGCGGCAACTTCCTGCAGCGGGCGAAGAACATGATACCCCTGCTGGTCCCCCTGTTCATCAGCGCCTTTCGCCGTGCCGATGAATTGGCCCTGGCGATGGAGGCCCGGTGTTATCGTGGGGGAGAGGGCCGCACCCGGTACAAGCTGCTGCAGATGACCGGCGGTGACCTGGCGGCGGGAGCGTTCCTGCTCTTGGGTTTCTGCGCCGCTTTCCTGGTATGATGCCGGTGCAAAGCGATGCCCAGGTCAAGCTCACGGTAGCATACGACGGTGGGGAGTTTTACGGTTTTCAGCGCCAGCGAGAAGAACCCACGGTGCAGTCGACCCTTGAGGCGACGCTGCATAGCATGGCCCGTAAGCCGGTACCCGTGCACGGTGCGGGCAGGACTGATTCCGGAGTACATGCCTGGGGTCAGGTGGTCTGTTTTCGACCGCCGGTGGCCATGTCCATAGCCCGCTGGCCCCGCGCATTGAACCGTCTGCTGCCCCCCTCGCTGGTGGTCAGGAGTGCGGAGCTAGTTCCGGGTGATTTCGATCCGGTCCGGTGGGCAAAGTGGAAGCACTACCGTTACCGCATCTCTGTCACGGACGTGCTTTCGCCCTTTCAACAACAGTACGTGCATCACCTGTGGTTTGACCCGGACATCGGTGCGATGCGGAGGGCGGCCTTGCAACTGTTGGGCCGGCGCGACTTCGCGTCGTTTCAGGTCAGCGGTCGTCCCGTCAGCAGTACGGTGCGGTGCATGTACCAACTGTCTGTAACCGCGAGGGGAGAACTGATCACGGTGGACATGGTGGCCGACGGCTTCCTTTACAGGATGGCTCGCAGCATCGTCGGTACCCTGCTGGAAGTGGCGAGGGGATCGACGGAGCCCGGATCGATGGAGAATATCCTGGCCGGGCGGGACCGTTCGCTGGCCGGGCCGACCGCACCGGCCAGGGGCCTGTATCTTATGAGAGTCTGCTATTGATTGTGATTGACGATGACATGTGCAAGGGGTACAATCGGTGATGTGCTTGAAAGTGCATGGGTTGGCAAGGAGGGGCGCGATGCGTAGGACTTTTATGGCGAAGGAAAATGAGGTAGACAGAGACTGGTGGGTCGTCGATGCCAGAGGCATCCCCCTGGGGCGCCTGGCGAGCCGGGTGGCCCACGTTCTGAGGGGCAAGCACAAGCCCATCTTCACCCCGCACGTGGACGTGGGGGACCATGTCATCGTTGTCAATGCTGACAAGGTCGTCCTCACCGGCCGCAAGGAAGAACGGAAAATCCACTATCGGCACAGCGGTTACCCGGGCGGCCTTAAGGCCACCTCGTACGGCGAGCTCATGGAGGAAAGGCCGGTCTTCGTGGTCGAAAAGGCGGTCAGAGGCATGCTCCCCAAGAACAAGCTCGGCCGCAGGATGCGGCGCAAGCTGAAGGTATATGCTGGACCGGACCACCCCCACGAGGCCCAACAGCCGCAACCGCTCGAGATAGAGCTATGACTGTTTCGCGAAGAAAGGAGGGATGACTTTGGCAGTCTTGCAGTACTGGGGTACCGGCCGGAGAAAGAAGGCGGTCGCCAGGGTGCGTATCGTTCCTGGAGACGGTCGCATTGCGGTTAACGACTCCACCCTGGACGACTACTTCCCCCTGGCCACCATGCGGGAGCGAGTGATGACTCCCCTTCGGGTGACCAACACCATTTCGAACTACGACGTCATTGCCAAGGTGCATGGTGGAGGCGTATCAGGGCAGGCAGGAGCTCTTCGTCACGGCATTGCCAGGGCCCTTGTTGCCGCGGAACCCGAGCTGAGGCCCCGCCTGAGGAAAGCAGGCTTTCTCACCCGGGATCCGAGGATGAAGGAGCGCCACAAGTACGGTCTGAAGAAGGCAAGAAAGGCTCCGCAGTTCTCCAAGCGCTGATGCCCGACCGTCGGGATCACCGGTCTTTGGCTCCCACCGTGGCGAAGTAGCGCATGATGCCCACGGTGATCGCCCAGGCTATCCTATCCTGGTACCCGGGGTCATCTAAAAGGGCGGCCTCGCGGGGGTTGGAGAGGAAGCCAACTTCAACAATCACCACCGGCAGCCAGACGTTATCCAGGATGTACTTGTCCCTGGATACATTGATTTCGCGGGTCGTCTCCCTGGTTATGTGCACCAGCTCTTCCTGGATGCATTCGGCCAGCAGCTGGTTTTCGGGTGCCCTGTCCGGATGGTAGAAGACCTGGGCTCCCTGCCACCGGCTGGCGGCAATGGCGTTGGCATGGATGCTTATCACCGCATCCGCCCCCGAAACGTTCATGATCTCAACGCGGCGCTGCAGATCAGCGCGCTTTCTTGCCCGCAGTGACGCCCCGGGCATCTCACTGAGGTCCGTGTCCGTTTCCCGGGTCATGATCACCGACAATCCCGCCGCTTCCAGGTGATCCTGCAACTTCAGGCCCACGGCCAGAACGACGTCCTTCTCGAGGGTGCCTTCGGCCGACAGCGCACCCGGATCAGGTCCCCCGTGACCTGGATCCAGGAGAATCAGGGCCTGGTGAAGCGGAGCAGCCACGGGTGCCGTCCCTGGCGTGCTCAGGCTTCCCCAGGCGACGGTGATCAGCGCCAGGGTGAGGACCAGGAGCCCGGTCAGGGTGCTGATCCGGGGAAAGCGAAGGATGCCCGGGGCCGGGGGATATCTCTGTATCCTCATCGAGTGTCTCCCTTCTCGCTACTCTTCATTTATACGGGGTGCTCGTGGCCTTTATCCCCATCGTGCCCACCCTCTCCAATTTCCGCCTTCTCCCCGTGGTATAATAGATTATGAACAAACTACCAGGGAGGTGGTGACGTTGGCCCACGGTGTTGTAGGTGCCGCGCTCGTGCCCCATCCTCCGATCGTGCTCCCCGAGGTGGGAGGAGCAGATTCCGACCGCGTGAGTGCAACCAGATCTGCCATGGGAGATCTCTCCGGGTGGATTGCGTCGCTGAAGGTGGACACGATGGTGTTAATCGATCCCCACGGGCCGGCCCTTCGAGGTGAGATACCACTGCTGCACGCTCACCGTGCGAGGGGCAGCCTGGCCCAGTTCCGCGCCCCGGATGTGATGGTCGACTGGCCGGTGGACAGGGCCTTCACGGGGGAGTTGGCGTCCACTTCGATGGAATCAGGGATACCTACGAGATGTATCGACAGGGGAGATGTTCTGCACCTGGATCACGGAGCCGTGGTTCCGCTGAGGCTGATGGAAGGTTTCGGAATACGACTGCCGCTGGTGTACTGTGGGATGCCCTTCGTGGGGCGGGACACCCTCAGATCCTTCGGAAGGATGATCCACGAAACGGCTCGGGATCGCAAAAAAAGGGTCGTTGCCGTGGCCAGTGGGGACCTTTCCCATCGTCTCACCCCGGGCGCACCGTCCGGATACGATCCCCGGGGTGAAGAATTCGACAGGGCAGTCGTCAGGCACCTGGGCGACGGTGAGCCTGATGGTATTCTCGACATGTCAGATTCGCTGGTTCAGGACGCCGGGCAGTGCGGCTACAACCCGCTGCTGGTGGCCCTGGGCTCCCTGGCGGACAGGGAATTTCACGGGCATGTGTATTCCTATGAAGGGCCCTTTGGAGTCGGTTACGCGGTGGTGAGTATGGCCCTCGCGGCTGATCCTGAGGGGTCATCAGGTCCCGTTGAATTGGCGGAGGAATCATTGAGGCACTATCTCACAGAGGGCGAGACATTGCAGCCGCCCAGCTGTCTTCCGCTCGAACTGCAGGAGAGAGGCGGTGTCTTCGTGACCCTGAGGAAGGATGGGCGGCTGAGGGGCTGCATGGGCACCGTGGAGCCTACGGAGAAGAACGTGGCCTCCGAGATTATACGCAACGCTGTCACTGCAGGTGTTCGCGACCCGCGTTTTCCTCCGGTGACACCCGAAGAGATTCCTCACATAGACGTGTCGGTGGATGTGCTGGGGGAACCGGAAACCGTCGGTGGTGTCCAGGACCTGGATCCGACTCGTTACGGTGTGGTGGTGTCACGGGGAGCCCGCAGGGGGGTTCTGCTACCGGGCCTCGAGGGTGTTGACACCCCTGAGCGGCAGTTGGAGATAGCGTGTCAGAAGGCGGATCTTTGTACGCGTGACCGCGGGCTGAGGATTCAACGATTCGAAGTGAGGCGGTATGGTTCGCACTGAAGGGACTGAGATGGATGCCTGCTAGACAGGTGCCTGCTCCGGAGTTCACATCTAGCGACGGCGACGCTGTTCAGTGCCTGCTGTGTCCCAGGGAATGCCTGATGGACCCTGGAGCTTCGGGTGTGTGTAGGGGAAGATCCAACCGCGGTGGGTCACTGGTGCTGAACAACTACGCCAGGGTAACCTCGGCGGCCATCGACCCCATCGAGAAGAAGCCGCTGTATCACTTCCATCCGGGAAGCAGCATCCTCTCCCTCGGTACCTTCGGATGCAACCTCAACTGCGCTTTCTGCCAAAATTGGCACATATCGGATCCGAGGAATCCCGACAGCCTGGGGCTGAGGCACCTGCCTCCCGAGGCTGTCCTGCCCATGGTGAAGCGACACTCCGGCGATGGATGCGTGGGCGTGGCCTACACTTACTCGGAACCGGTGGTGTGGTATGAATATGTCCGGGATACCTCCGAGCTGGTATCGGATGCGGGCTTTGTCAACGTGCTGGTCACCAACGCCCACCTGAATGAGAGGCCCTGGACGCAGCTGCTCCGACACATCGACGCCTGTAACATCGACGTGAAGGGATTCGACCCCGACTTCCTCCAGAGGGTCTGCGGTGGCGATCTATCCGTGGTGGTGAGGAACGTGGAACTGGCCTACGAGGCCGGAGTTCACGTGGAAGTCACCACCCTGCTGGTACCCGACGGAACGGATGATCCCGATGATCTCAGCAAGCTGTCCGAATGGCTCGCCGGGGTGGATGAGGACATCCCCCTGCATCTCAGTCGCTACTACCCGCATCACCGCATGCAGCGGCCACCGACCACAATGGAAACCATGCTTCGGGCCCGGGAGATAGCCCGGGAGAAGCTCAACCACGTCTACCTGGGCAACATCCTGGCCCCGGGTGCTTCCGATACCCTGTGCCCCGAATGTAACAGCATGATAGTGAAAAGAAGCGGCTACCGCGTAAGGGTCAACGGACTCGACGGTGACCGGTGCGCCGCGTGCGGCCGTCCGGTGAACCTTATACAGAGCGAGGGGAGTGCATAGAGTGGCAGTGGACCTGAAGGGTCGCGATTTCGTATCGTTGTTGGACTTTTCGACGGAGGAGTTGCTTCAGATCCTGGATACGGCGGGTCAGTTGAAGCTGTCAAGCAAGATGGGGATGATGGATCGTCCCCTGGAGGGTAAGACCCT
>PWUB01000363.1 GCA_003563755.1 Clostridia bacterium | reverse complement strand
TGGTGACGCGGTTGAAAACGTAGTCTGGGGTGACCTCTCTCCAGTCCAGGCTGTCGACGCTCCACTGAATGGTTATCAGCTGCAGCTCGTTTTCTGCGACCTCCAGCAGTCGATTGCTGTATGATCCAAAGGGCGGGCGGAATAGGGTTGGCTCGGCGTCAGGACAGATGGATTTCACCATGTCGAGATTGTCACGCAGCTCACTGCGAATGTCATCTTCGGAAAGGGTGCTCATGTCTGGATGAGATGCGGAATGCAGCCCGATCTCATGACCTGCCTCGAAGATGTCTCTGACCTTATCAGGATAATCTTTCATCCATATATTAGTTAAAAAGAAGGTGGCACGAACGTCCCTGTCTGTCAGGGCTTGTAGCAGGTCTTTCGTGTGTTCGGCACCCCACGTCGCGTCAAAGGTCAGAGCCAGCCGCTTATCCTCGGTCTGCACCGAGTAGATGGGTATTCTTCTTTCATCCGAGACGGCAGAGGGTCTCATCACCCGCAGCACATGCAGAGAATCCGTGGACAGCACGACATAAAGCAGTCCGCCCAGCAGCAGCAGCACCAGGAGCGCAATCAGTATCATGGTCCGACGTCGGATGACTATGAGATGCACAATTTCACCCCCATGCACGGGTCTCCGTAAACATCTATGCGCGGGTGTGTTATCTCATGCAGCAACGATTCCGGCGGGCCGGGAGGAACACGGGATCGTTGGGTTGAAGTCTCTTGGAGGTGTGTTCTCATCCCTGGGGGAGGAGAGATGTCATGCAGTCCTTCTTGGACCCTGTCAGAGAGCGGAGGAGTACCGGTTCATATTCGTCGCAGCCGGTGCCGGAGGAAGCTATCCGGTCCATCATTGAGCTTGCGCTTCTGTCTCCGTCGACCCGGAACCTACAGCCGTGGAACATGATCGTCGTCACCGACGAAGAACGCAGGAAACAGCTGGCGGAGGTTGCTGCGGGACACAGTTTCGTTGCAGAGGAGCACCGCGTTTTCGCGATGCTTCCGCTCGGGTATGCGGCCCAGACTCGGGCCTCGAGTCCGCGCAATGCCTTCGAGCAAGTGACCTGCTTTGAGCGTCACGGTGGAGCGAGGTCAGAAGGCACATGAGCAATCTCGACGCGACAAACCCCTGCATTCGTGAGCTGTGCCCGGGACAGCGTGTGGAGGGTATGTATGGCGTGGCGAGCAAGGGTCTCCGCTCCTTTCGTGATCCGTCCAAGGGCTGCTACCTGGAGCTCGACGTTCGCGATGTCACTGGAGTTATGCAGGGTAGGATCTGGGAGGGTGCCGACCAGGTGGCTGACACCTTCGAGGTGGGTGACGTGGTGCACGTGCGGGGGGAGGTCACCCAGTACCGCGGTGAAAATCAGCTGATTATCAACGATCTTCGGGTTGTGCCGCCCGGGCAGGTCGAGGCTGAGCGTTTCATCCCGAAGAGTCCCAGACCGCTGCAGGAGATGCAAGAGGAGCTCTGGCGTAGAATAGAGTCCGTGAGGTGTCCGCATCTTTCCCAGCTCCTGTTCGGTATCTTCGATGCTTCGGATCTATGCAGCGTCTTTACCACCGCACCGGCCGCCAAGAAGGTGCATCACAACTACCTGCACGGATTGTTGGAACACTCCCTCGAGGTGGTTGAGGTACTTGTGGATGCTGGTCCGACCGACCGGATGAACGCCGATCTGTTAATTGCTGGTGGCCTGTTACACGATATCGGCAAGACTGAGGAACTTGCCTGGCTTGGTGCGATAAACTACACTCAGGAAGGCAGGCTGCTCGGTCACGTGACGATGGGATTCCGGATCGTGAGGGACAAGGTGGCTCGTACCGAGGGTTTTCCCCGGGAGCTCGGGCTGCATCTGCAGCACATGGTCCTGAGCCACCACGGAAGGCTAGAATACGGCTCACCCGTCCTTCCACAGACCCGTGAAGCCGTTGCCCTGCATCATGCTGATCTCTACAGCGGCAAGCTGGGACAGGTGATCTCAGCGAGTGCTGGACTCCGAGATGCGGGGGGGCGCTGGTCGGAGTTCGATCGGCTCATGGGTCGCTACATTTGGGTACCATCAGAGCAGCCTGAGACGGAGGGGGATGCATGAGTGAACCGGAGGGCTCCGGCCTCATGGGACTGCAGAGGCGGTTGGCGGAGATTGTGACGGTGGTCTACATGGGGGTTCATGTGGGCATTCATGTGCGTCTGCTCATAGGTATCCGCCCGGATCAGTCCGACCAGGTCTTACTGCTGTCGGTGGCCATCGCCTTTTACCTGGCGCTCTTTTACCTGGGAGGGTGTCGCCTCCGCCGTGCCCACAGCTTCTGGGGCCTCACCCTGGTACTGGCGGTAGCTGCCCAGCTGGTATCAAGGGTCGTCACCATGAGCATCCACGTCAGGGAGGCGCCTGTGCTCTGGACGGACGCTGTCATGGCGATGGCGGGGCCGGTTACGACCCTGTATGTGTGGTCTCTTTTCGGCTATTCTCTGGCCGTGGTCATCCTTCGCCTTTGGCGCGAGAAGACGGAGGAGGGATCCCTTCAGCGGCTCGTGCTGGGGGGCACGATCAAAGACAATCTTGTGACCACTGTTCTGACTATTGCTCTCATTATCTCCTTTCCCGCACTCGTGATCATGGATCAGCAGGGTGTGATTGCCTTCGATTTTCATCGGACCCTGCTCTCCGTAGTTGACCAGTGGGGACCGGCAGTCAACATCATCCTGCTCGGCGGCTTCCTGATGGTCTACCGGATGACCCGTCGGCAAGACATGAAGTACCTCCTGTGGCTCTTCAGCGCCTATTTCGTGGGTTCGCTGTTGAGATTCGTGTTTGCGTCCCCGGAGATGGTGGAGAACCTTGCCACTATCATCAGGTATCTGTGGGGCGTCAGCCTGATGCTTCCTGCAGTGCAGGCCTACCTGTGGCTTCGAGCCGTGCAGTCCTTCTAACCCCTGTGCAGCATTAACCATGCCCCGGCCGCCAGCAGTACGAGTCCGATTCCGCGTGTGACGGAGAAGGGCATCTGGTCCAGGTGAAATGCTCCGAAATGATCCAGCATGGCCGCCGTTGCGACCTGGCCGACGATGATGGCGGTGGTGGCAGGGGCTGCGCCGGTTCGGGCGATGGTTGCAGCGACACCCCATATGATGGCCACTCCGAGTATCCCGCCGACGTATGCGTACCAGGGGGCGCTGAACACTCCTCCGGGGTCTGTCCTGACTGACCCGGTCAGGTAGACGGTCAGGGCGACCAAGGCCGCCGCGACGGTTCCAGTCACATGCACTACCAGGGTGGCGTATGCCAGGGAGATTCCCTCGCTCAGAAGGGAGTTGATCGTTCCCTGCCAGGCCATGAGACTTCCTGCCACCGCTGCGACAATCAGCGATTGAGTAAGAGTCATAGTGCTACTATTGTAACCGGAGATGGGGGATTTGAACCGAACGGAGGGCGGCCGAGGCCGGGGGTTTGCGGGTCCACAGGAGTGCCACCCCTGCCGCGTTCAAGGGCTGTGGGTCGAGGTAGGTCCTGTCACCGCTCATGCTGGAGCACTTCCGGTGCCTGGTGTGCCGGTCTGATGGGCGGAGTCTCGCCGTTTTTCACAGGACTGTGCCACCGGGTTAGGTTTAATCTGCCCGCCGGCGGAATACGGATTACGCGGGGTGTACTCTCTGCTGACGGGAGGGAAATATGTCGCCGGTGCCCAGGACCACAGTTGTCGTCGTGATCGGTGTCGCAGTGATAATGCTGGCCGGACTGTTCAGAACTCCGGGCTGCGGTGTCCCGCCAGTGCTGGCTCACCTCGGCTCCAGGCTGCAACTGTCTACCGCCGAGGTGCGTGAGAGCTTTTCTGAGCTGTCCTCGGTCGATCAGCAGGCCCAGGACGGGCTCAGATGGGGAGGTTACGGTCCGACGGGAGCACACATCTTGATAGATGGATCCAGCCTGCAGCTGTCTTTACGCTTCGGTGCAGAGGAACTCGCTGCTTCAACCGTGGCGGTGGGCAAGGCGAGCACTCCCACTCCGAAGGGAATATGGATCGTTGTGGACAAGGCGGTGTGGGGTGGTGCATTCGGAGCACGCTGGATGGGGATGAGTGTTCCGTGGGGGCGCTACGGGATACACGGCACCAATCGACCGGGCTCTATCGGGTACAATGCTTCGGCCGGATGCGTTCGGATGTTTAATCGCGACGTGACAGCATTGTACCGTGTTGTCCCGGTGGGTACGCTGGTGGTCATCACCGGACCGGAGACCGGCCGTTTCGGCGACTCTCCCCGCACCATAAAGTACGGCAGCCGTGGTACGGATGTCATGCAGCTGCAGAGGGTGCTCATGGCAGAGAACCTCTACGGCGGGAGCATCGATGGTGTCTTCGGATACGGGACACTCAGCGCGCTGAGAGAGTACGGTGTCAAGAGGGACCTCAGTCCGGATGTATGGGAGCAGATGGAATTGGCGGTAGTATCCATGGCGAGCCGGTGGTTCCTCATCGAGTGATCCGGAGGCCTTACATCTCACCCGAAGAAGGATATCGGCATGGGTGAGGAGAATCACAAATCAAAGGGTTCACTCATGTGCTGAGCAAGGAGGCATCATCATGTTGCGCAGGGACGAACGCGATACGAGGATCGTGAGGGACGACCTCACCGATGATCGAGCTGCCTGTGAGTTCACCAGCGCCCTGAGTACCATCTACCTCGCTCTGGAGGAGAAGGGGTATGATCCGGTGCAGCAGTTGGCGCATTACCTGCTCACAGGTGAACCAGCCTATATCACCACCCATCGCAATGCCAGGGCCCTCACTGCCCATCTCGAGCGTGATGAAGTCATAGAGGAACTGGTCCGTTTCTACGTGAAGAACCATCCGTCCATGCGGACTGAGTGATGGGGACGGCGCCTCGAGCGGCGCTGATCCCCACACCATCCCGCCCCAAATCCACACGATCCGCCCAAGAATAAACTTCTCATCCTGCGGGATAATAACTTCGCGAGAAACAATCCGGTTCAAGAGGTGACTCACGTGAAAGCAACTGGCGTTGTAAGACGAATTGATGATCTGGGACGGATTGTCATCCCGATCGAGATACGGCGGACGATGCGGATTCGCGATGGAGATCCACTGGAGATATTCGTCGACAAGGACGGGGAGGTCATACTCAAGAAGTACTCGGCCATAGTTGACCTGGGTACTTTCGCGGCAGAGATGACAGAGGCCCTACATGAGGCCAGTAATCAGGTCACGCTCATAACGGATCGGGATTCGGTTGCTGCGGTAGCAGGTGCACGGCGCAAGGATTTCGTCGACAAGCGGATCAGTGACGGAGTGCTGCGGGCCATGAATGACCGCCAGGCGGTTGCTCACGACGATCCGGGTCAGCCGACTGAGCCGATCTTGGAAGACAGCGAGGGTGAACCCGAGTTCCATACCCTGGTTATTGCTCCCATCATCGTCCACGGAGATCCCTACGGTACGGTGATCGTTGGTTCCGCGGAACCTGGCAATCCCGTGGGTGATACGGAGATGAAGATGGCCAAGTCGGCGGCCGGTTTTCTCTCGCGGTATCTCTCCGAATAAGCGATCTCCCTCAGTTGGGACGATGCAGCCATGAGACCACTGAGGCTTTATCCGACGTATCGTTGAGTTCCTGTTGCACCACGGGTCGAGCGTTACGCGTCTCCGATGGATGAGACAGCGCTCGACCCTAATGCATGCCTTGGTCGAGGATTAATCTCACCCGGCTGGTTAGCGAGGAAAGGAATTACTGGGTGGTATTGTCCCTTTGCTGAATCCACAGCTGGCCGCTTCTATCTACGGCCGCCATGAACACCTGTCGTACATCCGATATGTGATGGGTCTTCAGCTGTTGTTGGAGCCAGGCCTCGTCTTGATTCAGGGTGCCGAGCCCCTCCTGGTTCACCGTCCCGTCCACCACGAGAGTCACGGGAAGACCTTCCACCGGTGGCTTTAGGCCTATGTCAGAAGGTTGTAGGGGCCTGGATTGGGCCTTGGGGAGCACGCTCAGCTTACCTGACATCTCCAGTATTGCGTATTCCACATCGGAGATTGCCGGGGTACCCTGGAGTCTCAACTGCTCCATCAGCTCGTGCAGGGTGTACCGCGCGCGTCGCATGTTTTTCTGGTTTATGCGCCCTCTTTCGACAACCACTGAGGGCCGGCCGTTGAAAAGGGCCTGTATGGTGGGATACTTCAGGCAGATCAGCGATATGAGAACCTGAAGGATGGCGAGGGTCAGTATGGGAATTATGCCGTGCCACACTGAAAGGTTCGGATCCTCGATGGCAAAAACTGCTGCCTCCGCTATCATTATGGAGACCACGAGGTCAAAGGGCGAGAGCTGGCCGACTTCGCGCTTGCCCATGAGTCGAACCATGACCAATACCACGAAGTAGAAAAGCACCGTGCGAAGGAAAACCGTGAAGAGCTGGTGCTCCATGAATAACACACCTCCCATGTACTTTGTGGAGTTAAGGCTCGGTGTATTCATGTTCGTGGGCCCGCGCACCGATATTGCCATCATTGCTGCTCATGTCTCGGGCAAACTACGAATACCGCCCGATACCCGAGGCCACTAAAGGAGGGGTTTGAATGGCGAGGCTCATGAGTGAGCGACTCAAGTACGAGTTGGCAAGGGAGCTGGGCATCGACCATCTCCTACAGCAGAACGGCGGTGACTGGGGTGAGATGCCGGCCAGGGCATGCGGTTCCCTGGTTCGGGCTGCCATAGCCCGCGCGGAGCGAGCTCTGGCTGAACGAGAGGGCGGCGGCAGGGGGCTTTAAGCCCCCTGCCAACATATAAATGAGATTTGCACGTATCCGTCGATGTTCTCGGCTGACGTTGCGGCGTGGCCCCCCCGCCCATGGTTGCCGGAACAGCGCCCTCCCCCTTGACCCTCATGGGAGAATCTGGGTATACTGTCAACAAATGACTACCCGGAAGGAGATCAAAATTGAGGGTCAGAGTGCTGGGGTGCCTGCTATTGATGGTGTTGGCGTGGTATCTG
>PWUB01000072.1 GCA_003563755.1 Clostridia bacterium | reverse complement strand
TAGCTGGGCGCAGGGATTTCGGCGATGCGAGTGACCAGCTCGACATACTCCTCTTCGCAATCCGTGAGGTACTTCAGCCCCTCGCGCACCAGGGGTTCATCCATCAGCCTTTGAGTGATCCTGGCGTCTGACATATCGTCACAGCTCCCTTCGAGAGTGTGTGCAGCAGGCCCGTCGCATCCCCGCCTCGCAGGCGGCTTCCTCCCGACCTCACACGTCGGTCCGTGATCCAACCCCATAGAACAGGGCGTTGAAGAGCAGCGGATATGTGGCCCGCGTCTGTGCCCGGTACTGGAGCCTCAGCGCTGAGAGAATACAGACTTCCTGGCCCACACCCACCTCCAGCACCGCGGGCCTGCCCCGCAGGTGTTGCTCCCCGACCAGGAAGCCGTTGGCCAGAACCTCCTGGGGAGCGAACTGCACCACAGCATCACCTTCGCCATCGAAGATGGGACCACCTGTAATGAGGCCGGTGGAGAGTCGGTCCATGCCCAGGCACAACGGGTGCTCGTCGTCAACCACCACGTTCACTATCGTCGTCGAGACATCGAACTGTTCCTTACCCAATCCGTCCACCGCATCCTTCACATCCAGCCTCAGCTCGTGGGCCAGGTAGCGACAGGACTCACCGAGGGCGAGAGCCACCCCGCCCCGCTGCACGAAATCGTGAATTTGCTTCCCACCCCCGGCACCGAGACCTCCCGTGTACCCGGGTGGATAGGTGCCGTGGATCAATCCGTCACGGGTCAGCTGGGGATCCCGGGTCTGGGGCGGCACATCACGATCAAGCCGGAAGGCACCGGTGGGGTTCTTGTGGGGGAGCACGAGGACATCGATCTCCTCGAGGGCACCGTCTTTGATGTCGGCATCGCGGAGGGTTCGATACGGGAAGCCGTAGTGTTCGAGGATCCACCGGGTCCAGCCCTCATCATACGCGGTGATCCAGCTCTTATAGACGCCTATCCCCGGCAGGCTCAGGCGCCAGCCTTTCACACCGAGGGGGCCTCCCGGGTCCCTCGTCTCCAGTCCGGGCGGCATCTCGAGATCGGAGTCGAGGTCGACCAGGAAGTCTCCTGCCCGCGCCCTACCCCCGGCATCCTCTGAGAGCCTGTGGACGCTTCCCCCGCGGTTCAGGACCTGGCCCACCACCTTCCACGAGGCGTGCTTGGAGCCGGGCAGCAGCACCGACGCACTGTCAGACCTGGATCCTGGCAAAGGCCTCCGGGCTACGACATCCTGCAGCAACAGGGGCGCCTTCATCGTCCAGCCGCGCCGGTCAGCCGGATCCGCGCCTTCCTCCTCTGGAGAAATACTGCAGCACTGCACCCCCAGCAGCAGGGGTAGATTGTGTCCCGTCTCCGTGGGCGCTGACTCGAGGGGTCCCCCCGGGTACTTCCTTATCTCAGGGTATGAATCGTCGGAGAGGAGAACCCGGGCGTAGCTCTCAAAGGGCTGGTTCAGGGGGATCCAGTAGGAACCTGCGGGGAAGCGGCGTCCTCCCACCTTCACCGGTTCCTCCAGCCTGTATACCTCCACGAGGCCCCTGATGAGTACCTCGAGGAGCTCCTCGGGTGCCGTGGGTCCTTCCCCGGACGCGGGAATGAGATATCCGGCCACGCCTGCTGGCCCCTCGACGGCTCTCTCCATCATGGCGAGGAATCCCTCGACCCAGAGCCTGCGGTGAGATGCCGCGTGCTCCAGGCAGGCCAGGGCCGCTGCTTTCTGGTATCGTACCATTTCTGGCAGCGCCCACCTTCCCCCCAACCACGGGGAGGGATTGTTCCACGTTCTCTTTTTAGGCTCGAAGTCGCGCCTGCCCCGCATCGACTCTCTATCAATGACGACCGGTGTCGCCAGGCGGCAGCTGGCCGTCTCCGACAAAAGCCGCACTCCACCGTGGTAGTTCTGATACCCGTAAGAAGGCGAATACGCGGCGTAGCTGGTGTTTACGGCCACTCCCTTCATGCCCTGGGATACCATCGAGTGGGCGATATGCATACCTAGCGCGCTGCTCGACGCCTGGATGATCGGATCTATGTGGGGATTGACGGGATCAATGTAGGGGGGGAGCACGAACCGCGGACCGGCGGGCTCCGTCTGGTGCTGATCGAATACGATATGGGGGTGCCAGCGGTTGTGAACCTCGCGGACGATTAGCTGGTTTTCTTTCTGGGTGAGCATGAACCAGTCACGATTGTTGTCGTGATCCACGTACTTGTGATACGGCTCGGGCGGACGTGTACCCTCGTACGGCGTGTTCAGGGTCTTCCTGTACCAGTCCACCACCAGCTCGAGGCCGTCGGGGTTCAGACACGGCACCAGGAGCAGCACCACATCCTCCAGCCACGAATCGTACGTCTCGTCGGTGAGGAGGTCGTAGCCCAGGCTCATCGTCATCTGCGATGGACCGACCTCCGTGGAATGAAGTCCACACGTCAGAAGAAGAACGCATTTGCCCGAATCGAGAAGCTCACGGCGCACGTCTTCGTCACCGCTCCACCGACGGGGATCGGCAAGCCTCTTCTGCACCGCACGTATCTCCTCAAGTCTCTCGATGTTGCCCGGGGAGCTGATGGTGGCCAGATACATCGGGTTACCCTCGGTGGTCGGCCCCAGCTCCTCCCATTTCATCTTCGGGCTCGCTGACAGCTGTTCGAAATACCCCGTGATCTGACCCCAATCGGCGAGACATCGTTCCTGTCCCACCTCGAAGCCGAGAAAGTCTCGCGGGGTCTGCAAACCCTCCATTGTTGACTCCTTTCACAATGCGACCATTCAGACCCTCAATAGGGGTCTCAGGTCGGATACTTCACCCAGGTTCTGGGCATCCAGGATCGCCTCGACGAGCTGAGTCGTCCGGTTCTGCCCGAGAACCGGAACCATGAGCTCCGTGGCCTTGGTGATAACCTCGTCACGCGTCATCGGGTTTTCAGCCGTCCCTCTGACCGCACGCACGCGGGTCGATACGCATCTTCCATCGCGAGTCGTGATCTCGGCGATCGCCTGGCGACGGGGGGTTACGTTCTGAAGCTCTTCTCCCTTCACCAGAGAGACCCGCTCCCTCATCTTCACAACCTCCGGGTCGTTCATGCGCTCGTAGTTCTGCGAGGTCTCGAAGGTGAGGTGTCCGTCCAAAAGGGTCGTCGCCACGATGTACTGGAGGTTTATGTCCGGCATCTTGCGGTCGTTGACCGTCTTGATGGAGGGCAGTTTGACGAGGACGTGCTCCACGTCCGACGCCTCGAGGCCGTGCTCCTGCCGCAGCTGCAGAATGCAGTCGACGGCGGCCTGGATTGGAGACCCGACGGGCCACTTCTTTATGTTTGTCACGCTGACCTCGTAGTGTTCTCCGAGATCCCACACCATCAACTCCGGGTCGGATTCCGGAGAAAAGGTCTCAAAGAAGTTTCTCTCCCCGCTGAAGGCATCCTCCACCCCGGTGAAGCCGTCGGCCACCATGGTCGCGGCCAGGACTCCGTCCTGGGCGGGCTTACCACCGAAAACAAATGCCTTCTGGACGTGCTCGACGTCGCGAACCCAGCACCGCACCCCGGAGGCCTGCTGAACAGCGTATGACAGCAGGTGCCGAAAACCACGAGCATCGAGATCGGCCATGGCTCCCGCGGCGGCGGCGGCACCAAACTGCCCCCCGATGGTGTGGCTGCTGCGGAAGGTGCGGGAGAGGTACTGCGGGTTCAGGGCGCGGGTGGTTCTGCAGCCGATGTCATACCCAAGGATGACCGCCCTGAGCCACTCCTCGCCGCTGCGCCCGTATTTTTCGGCTGCAGCCAGGGCCGCCGGCACCACCGCACAGCCGGGATGGGTTATCGAAGGGGCGTGAGAATCATCGGTCTCGTCAGCGTGTGCGAGCATCCCGTTGGCCAGGGCAGCATTGACGGCCGTGGTGGTGATGGAACTGCCCACCACCGTGGCCTCCTTCACGCCTCCCTGCTTTTCGATATAGCTGATAGCGAACTTGCCCGGCTTGAGCCATGATCCGGAGACCATGGCCGCCAGCGTGTCCAGGACATGGTGCTTGGCCTTCTCCATGACATCATCGCGTACTGCTGTCCGCAGAGCACCCGCCATGTAGGTGCTCAGTTCCTGCATCACAGCTCCGACCTCAGAATCATCGAACATATCTCTCACCTCTCAACTCTCTAGCTTCAAGGTATCCTCAGAGAGCAACGACGCCGACACCATCCCTGATCCCAATCTCCGTGTTGAAGGGGCGGGAAAGATCGCCCAGCATGGTCAGGATCTTCTCTGCTTCATCAGCGTCGGCGAGCACGGGTCGCCCTCGCTGGCTGCGCTCCGTACCCTGGCCGAGCACCGCGGGATGCAGTTCGATGGACTTCAGTTTCCAGTCCTCGAAACGCACCACGGGCACCACCGTCTCCCAGTAGCCGGGATCGCCGAACCTGGTGGTGCTGGCCACCCTGGCGTCGAAGCCGTCCGCCGGGGTATCGTCGGGTCCGAGGCCGTAGTTGTCATAGTAGCCCTGGGGCAGTTTCCTAACGGTCTGATTCTGATAGGCGAAGTTGCCGAGGCTGTACATGATGGGACGCCCGTTGTGGATTTCCATCCCCCGGATGACGTGGGGACCGTGACCGATGACGATGTCAGCACCGGCATCGATGAACTTCCGGCAGGCCTCGGGGATGAAATCAGCGGGAATGTGTCTGTCACCACCTATATTTTCGTGGGCGTGGAGGCTGAACACCACCCAGTCAGCCTGTCTCCTGGCTTCCCCGATGCGCCTGCAGATGTCCTCCAGGTCCCCCTCGTGGGGCCTCGTGGACACGGACACCTCGTCACCGGGGACGAAGGACATGCTCCCCGGAGTCGCCCGCATTCCACGGAAGCTGAGGGAATCCGAACCGCCCGTTTTGCCCTGCATCAGCCGGTGAACCTGCCTCAACTCGTCCATAGTGTCATCGGACACCGTGATCTCTACATGGTGTCTCAATCCGCTCAGACCAGGGCTTCCCTGCATGTCCGATCGCTGCCGCCCGGCCATCCAAGACAGGTGGAAGCTGGAGCTCGCAGCGAGCAGTGCCACCCTCCCCCGGGCGTGGTCGAGGTATTTAGGTGCCCTGGCCTCGGCCAGGTTCATCCCGGTTCCAGCATAGGTGAGGCCGGCCTTTTCCACCTCGCGGATGGTGGATATGAGACCGCCGATCCCGTAGTCCAGCGAATGGTTGTTGGCGGTGCTCACCATGTCGAAGCCGGCCCATTTCAGATCCTGGAGAATCTCACGTCCGGCCCGCATCCAGGTTCCCCCGCTCACCGCCCCGGGATAGGGCTCGAAGTCGTGGATGAGCACCTCGAGGTTGGTGAAGGCCACGTCGGCGCTTCGTATGATGTTCACCAGGTTGACAAACCGGGGCTCGTCATACACGGACAATCTCCGGGTCATCAGGCTGTCACCGGCCGCAGCCAGTGACAGGTTTCCAGCCTCCGCACTGTAAAACATTACGATACCTCCCCCTGGTTCGATGCTGCGGTGAAACTCATCCCTGTCTCCAGCCGCCCAGCACGCCCCCCGACCGGCACCCCGTGACCTGCCCATCTCTGAACACAGCGCATCCTCCGACCATGGTGAGGTCGATTCCCTGAGGGAAGTGCAGCGGATCGGGGTAGTCCCCGGGGTATCCGACCCGATCGGGGTCCATGACCACCAGGTCCGCGCACAGGCCGGATTTGATCAGGCCGCGGTCACTGAGACCCAGTGCCGAGGCGGGAAGTGAGGTGCACTTGCGGACCGCTTCCTCGAGGCTCAGAACCCCCTCTTCCCGTACATAGTGACCGAAGAGCCTGGGGTAGGTGCCGATCCCCCTGGGATGAACGGCCTCCTCCGGCATCCCGTCGAGGGCATAGGAATCTGTTGACACCATCGACAGCGGGTGGGCGAGAATCCTCCTTATATCCTCATCGTTCATGGTATTTCCACACGAACGGGTCCTGCCCCGGTCATGAATGATGATCTCGCACGCCACATCGAGGGGATCCCTACCTGTCTCCTCGGCGAGGTCTCCGATGCTCCCATGGTGCAGTCCCTCGCGCAGGGAATACGTGATCGTGTGATTCGACCAGCCCCGCACTGCAACCGAGTTGGTCCAGCCGGGAAGTCCGTTCGCTATGTCTTCGCGTATGCGTTCCCGCGCATCCGGATCCTCCAGAAGACGGACCATGGCATCGATGCCGTCGGCGTAGACCCAGGGAGGGAGCACCTTTTTGTGTAGAAAACCGATCCCGGAGTATTCCCAGGGGTACACGTCGCAGTAAACCTCGAGACCCTCGTCCCGTGCGTCCTCCAGCAGCGCCAGAATGCTCTCCGACCAGCCCCACTGTTCCCTGGGCATTTTCAGGTGTGAGATGACAGCCCGACAACCTGACTCCCTGGCTATCGCAATGGTCTCGGCCACTCCGTCCCGGATTCCGCTCTGCTGATCACGCATGTGGTTCATGTAGACGGCCGGAACAGCGGACTTCATGAGTTCAACGACCTCTTCGGTACGCGCATTTCTACCGGGCGGATACTGCAGGCCCGTGGTCATGCCTAAACAACCGTCCCGCATGGCCCCACCCACGAGTTCACACATCTCCCCCAGTTCCTCCGGGGTGGGCACCGGACGCTCTCCACCGCTGCCCTCGGGACCCATCACCCGGGTGCGCACCGAGCCGTGACCGATGAAGGGAGCCACGTTCATGCCGATTCCGACCTCGCGGAGCTCGGCGAAGAACTCAGCGAAAGTATCTGTCTGCTCGCTCGGTACGGGGCTGGACCCACAGGTACCGATGGCCTGGGTGGTTATGCCCTGGCGGACCGCGGTCTCGGCATTGGGATTGTCTCTTATCGTTCGATCAGTGTGTGAGTGTACATCTATGATGCCCGGGATCACCACTCTGCCTTCCGCGTGCACCACGTTCTGGGCCGGCTCGTCGATCCGGGGACGAACACTCACTATGCGTCCGTCGACTATCGCCACATCAGCCAAGAACCAGGGACTTCCTGAACCATCAATGACTCTTCCGCCCTTGATC
>PWUB01000305.1 GCA_003563755.1 Clostridia bacterium | reverse complement strand
TATCGGAGGTCAAGAATCTCAGCTCCTTCCGCGGTGTGCAGCGGGCACTCAGGTACGAAGTGCGGCGGCACCAGGAGGCAGCGGCCCGGGGGGATCGTCTCATCCATGAGACCCGTCATTGGGACGAATCCCGGGAAGTCACCCAGTCTGCCCGTACCAAGGAGGAATCCCACGATTACCGCTATTTCCCGGATCCCGATCTGCTGGAGGTTGCCGTTGATCCGGCGTGGGTGAGGGATCTCGAGTCGCGGATGCCGGAGACTCCCGCCATGAGGCGTCAGCGGCTGCAGCGGGAATTCGGACTGGACAGCTACGATGCCGACGTTCTTGTTGGCCGGGGGCTGGCCGAGTTCTTCGAGGCTGGCGTGGAGGAGGGCGGCGATCCGAAGACGCTGGCGAACTGGATCATGGGCGATGTTCTCGCATACCTGAACGCTCACGGTGTTGATATCGAGGATCTCCCGATGGATCCCGCGGACCT
This sequence comes from Clostridia bacterium, assembly GCA_003563755.1. The sequence continues at coordinate 6,582 of PWUB01000305.1, read as the reverse complement.
GGTGCATCTTCTGGGCATGGTTGACGAGGGTACGATCAGCGGCAAGATTGCCAAGGAAGTCCTGCTTGCGATGATCGAGGAAGGCGCAACGCCCGCCGACATCGTCGGGGAACGGGGACTGATGCAGATCAGTGACGAAGACCAGCTGGTTCGAATCGCTGCCGAGGTCCTGGACGACAATCCCGAGGTAGCTGAGGATTACCTGGGAGGGAAGGAGAAGGCTCTCGGCTATCTGGTCGGTCAGATCATGAGAAAGACACGGGGGAAAGCCAACCCCCAGCTCGCCAACGAGAAGCTGAGGGAACTGCTGCAAAAAAGAGGGGAGACATGATGCGCATCTTGGTGCTCAGTGACACCCATCTTCCGTTGAGGTCACAGAGCCTACCGGGCGGAGTGCTCAGAGCCTTGGAATCATCACCGGACCTCATACTGCACGGCGGCGACCTGGTGGGCGCCGAGGTCATATGCCTGCTCGAGCAGTACGGTCCAGTGCACGCGGTGACGGGAAACATGGATCCACTGCCCATTAAGCAAAAGGTGCCGCGGGTGAGGGAGATCGATCTCGGCCCCATCTCCGTGGGGATGATCCACGGCGACGAACTCGGAGACTCCGTCGAAGCCATCGAAGCGGACCTTGTAGGGCGATTCCCCGAGGTGGACGTGGTGGTGTTCGGTCACATCCACCGACCGAGACTCAATCTCGTGGACGGTATCTGGATGTTCAATCCGGGTTCATCCACCGATCCCAGGGGAGGGTCTCCGCCCAGCTTCGGCTGGATTGAAGTGGAGCACAATCACTGTAGGCTCAGCATCGAATGCCTCGGCTGAGGGGTGGTATCGTTGCGGTATGAGGCGGTGTTCTTCGACCTCGATGGTACCCTGGTGGGGGTGGATATGGAGGAGTTCCTTGCTGACTACCTGACCCGCATCGGCCGATGGGCCTCCAGACGCTACGACCCGGAGGTCTTCCTGGAGCAGCTGATGTCCGCTACCGGGGCCATGGTGCAGAATGATGACCCGACCAGGACCAACCAGGAGGTATTCCTGCAGCGATTCATGAAAACCATGTCGGAGGAGAATGAGGAGCAGGTCTTGGACCTGTTCGATCGGTTCTACCGGGAGGAGTTTCCTCAGATGCGGGGCCTTGTTCAGCCCCTGCCGGGCGCCGGGCGGCTGGTTAGGGCCCTGCGTGACGAGGGCTGCCGCTTGATCCTGGCCACCAATCCGGTGTTTCCGCGTCGGGCGATCCATCAGCGCGTGCTGTGGGGGGGACTGCATCCGGATCAGTTCGAGTACATCACCAGCTACGAAAACTCCCGGTACTGCAAGCCCAACCCCCGTTACTTCGCCGACCTCTTGCACCACTGCGCGGTGGAGCCGGACGAGGTTCTCATGGTGGGAAACGACCCCCTTGAAGATCTGGTAGCAGGAGAGCTCGGGATGGACACCTTCCTGGTCGACGAATACATCGTGCAACGTTGTGCGGAGGAGGCCTATGAACCATCCTACAGGGGATCCCTTGATGATGTGCTTGCAGTAACCAGGGGGTGAGCCCTCAGGAGGTCACCGCGTGCAAGAGCTGCACCTCGTCGATGTTGTGTCCGGAGAGCACCAATACGACCGGGGTGGGGACATCGGTGGGAAGCTTTGCTGATAGGACCGCCGCCGTCGCGAGGGCTCCAGCTCCCTCGGCGACGAGGTGCTCTTCGAGGAGGAGATAGCGCACGGCCTGCGCGATTTCCTCCTCGCTCACCGTGACCATTTGGTCCACGTAGCTCAGCACAACCTGCAGCGTCTCCTCGGCGATGCCTCCGGCCGTTGCATCCGACAGAGTGGGTCGGTGCTCGGTTATCACCATGTGACCTGCTTCAAAGGAGCGGTACATGGGACACGAGGCGGCAGGCTGTACGCCGATTATCCGGACACCCCGGGATATGGTTTTTGCAGCGACTGCCACTCCGCTGATCAACCCACCTCCGCCCACCGGAACCACGATGGTACCCAGGACCTCGGGCCGCGCGGCCAGCTCCAGCACCAGGGAACCCTGGCCGGCCATCACCTCTCCATCAGCGAAGGGGCTCACATACATGATCCCTTCATCTGCGGCCATCCGTCGAGCGTACTCCTCTGCCTCATCGTACAGGGCTCCTCGTACGGTGACGTCTGCACCCCACTGGGCGATGTTCTGCAGCTTAGTCCGGGGGGTGGTCTCAGGCACCACCACCCTGGCGGACATACCCAACCTCTCGGCGGCCCAGGCCACTGCAGCTCCGTGATTGCCGCTGGATGCGGTCAGCACAGATTCGTTCCTCCCGATGGACAGAAGCCTGTTCAGGGCGCCCCTGACCTTGAAAGACCCCGTCGGGTGCATTGATTCGACCTTGAAGAAATGCGGCCTCCCCGTCAGCTCCCCGAGGCGCCTCGACAAAACGAGCGGGGTGGGGGGCAGAATCCGGCTCAACCGATCCGCTGCCGTCCATATGTCGTGGGGTCCTACCGCGAGCGGTGGGTTCATTCTGCGGCCTCCCGGTATGTCGCCAGCCCTTCCGATCCGCCCAGCCAGGGGCTCGGTGAGTCGGCGGGGGATGCCAGGAGTTCACCGGCGTAATCCAGGTCACCGATGTGCGCTGCGACGGTATCCACTGCCAAGTCCGGGGTATTGCACTCCAGGCTCAGGTGCGCGAGAAGAACCGCCTTGGTATCCGGTCCTATCATCTGCCGTAGAGCCATTCCTGCCTGGTCATTGGACAGGTGCCCCCGGTCGCCGAGTACCCTCCTGATCAACGAAGCCGGTCTCCGCGAACGACGCTCCATATCCTCATCGTGGTTGCTTTCCATGATCAGGTAGGCGCTGCTTTCGAGAGCATCGATCATATCCTGGTCAACGGTCCCGAGGTCCGTGACGAGGCCGAGGCTTTCGGTGCCGTCGCTGATTTTGAAGGCCAGGGGTTCCGCTGCATCGTGGGGTTTGTTGAGACCGACCACAGCAAGATCTCCCACCCGAACCACCCGGTTGGGCGTGAGGCAGCAGAAGGGGGGATGAGGTCTGATGCCCAGCTTGCGCCACGTTCGCGCAGTGCTGAACAGCAGGTCAATACCGTATCTATCATGCAGGGGATGCTTGAGATTGAGGCCGGCACTGTGATCCGAGTGCTCGTGGGTGATGAAGATGGCGTCGATGCCTCCGGGCTTCAGGCCCACCCTGTCGAGGAGACGCTCCATACGCCCCAGCGGCACCCCGTAGTCCACCAGAATCGTGGTGTGTCTTGTAGCAACCACGTATGCGTTACCGTATCGACTCGAACTGCAAAGAGAGCAGAACCTCAATCCGCCGGTGTCCTTGAAAACTCCCATTGCTCTTCCTCTCGTTCATCTCCCATGTCAGGAGGGTATCACCAAGGCGGTATAGAAGCAACTCAGACGGGACTTATTGAAAAGGATTATCAATTGCAATATACTGAATGCTGTAAGAACAGAGGGGAGATGGTCCGGTTTGACTCTGGCGCACGTGGCCCTCCTGGGCCTGTTGGCGGGGGTGGTCGGTACGGGCACGGGAGGACTGATAGTCGCTATCACTCATAAGAGAATAAGGCTGCCTATGAGTACCCTCCTGGGATTCTCTGCGGGCGTGATGCTGGCGGTGGTATTTCACGAACTCATTCCCGAGGCTCTCGAGGACGGGGGGTTCAACGTCGGCATGTTGGGAATGGTCGTCGGCGTATCCCTCATGCTGCTTCTGGATTACGCCCTTCCACACGTTCACCTCATGGCCGAGGGCCGCAGCAACAGCTACGTGAGAACCGGTATCCTGCTCGGACTGGGGATAGCCCTTCACAATTTCCCCGAGGGCCTGGCCATAGGAACCAGCTTCGCCCATGACGAGTTTCTCGGCTACACTATAGCCCTCGTGCTCGCTCTTCATAACCTGCCGGAGGGCATGGCCATGGCCATTCCGCTGTGCGTGGGGAAGGTGTCGCCCATGAGGGTGTGGGGTTACACCATGCTGGCCGGTCTTCCCATGGGTGCGGGAGCTCTTATGGGAGGGTGGATGGGCAGCATCTCACCCGTATTCCTGGGGTTCGGCCTGGGCTTTGCGGCAGGTGCGATGCTTTACATAACGTGCCATGAACTTATTCCCGGGGCCCAGAGTGAGAGCCGCGGATATGCAGCTACCTTCGGCATCGTGATGGGTGTTGTGGTGGGCATAGCTATGCTTTGATAAGGGATTGAAGCGGACGGCAGCCATCGGGCACCGCGTTTCAGCTTCCGGCCGCATCTGTCAGCCTATACTTTATGAGTGACAGCTCCTTGATGCTGGGCTTTCCCTGGCGTCCGAGGCACAGCGCGTAATGCCCCGCCACTTCAAGTACTTTCCGGAATATGTCCACCGATTCCCTTGACGTGACACCGCGAAAGATGAATGGAGTGGTCAGGTGTCCCTGCGGGGGGCGCGCCCACACCTCGACCATAACCTGCGAGGGCGAGGGCCCGGCGGTGAAGCGGACCTCGATGCGCTCGTCACCGAAATAGGTCGGGGCTTCGCCCCCGAAGAAGCGCCGGCCGTTCTGTGCTGCCCGGAGCAAACTGACGAGGGCGGCCTCGATTGCTCGATCCGCGCAGTCCAGCATCACCACGGGGGTCTGTGCCTCACCGCCGAGGACTCCGATCTGGATTCCCACCCCGGCGATGTCCCTGCTTGTGAGAAGGGGTATCTGACGGGATTCGCCCTCATCCATGACCTATACACGCTCCCCTGCTATTATCTCCAGGCTGCATCTAAATCTACCAGTAAGCGGACCGTTAGTAAAGGGAGGTCTAATATCGGGAACGCATTGCCCTGTACATATGATCCACATTGATGTACAAGAAGGATAGGGTGATGATGGTTTCTTGACTCTGGCTGGTTTCAGCCACCGGTCTGTCGGCCGGTGGTATCAGTTTCCCATGGGAGGCGCTGGCCGTGAAGATCGCGTTCTTCAACGATACATACTATCCTTATGTGAGCGGTGCGATCGCTGCCATGGATCGATTCGCCCGGTCTCTCAAGAATCGAGGTGATGAAGTGGTGATGGTGGTCCCTGGCCACCCGACACCATGGTGGAAGGAGGAACCCTCAGACGAACTCCACGAGCTTCCGTCCTTCCGCGTTCCGGGCTTTGACGGGCTGCGCATAGGCACGCCGCTGTTGGCCGAGGGGCATTTCACCGTCACCGGCAAGCTGGATCGAGATATAGACATCATCCACGCCCATTCACCTTTCATAGTGGGACGGGTGGGAGCGCGGCTCGCAGAGAACCGCAGGATTCCACTCATATTCACCTGCCACAGCGTGTACCCCAAGTACTCCGACTACATTCCCCTGGTTGCGGACCTGGCTGCCGATGTGATCCGGGAGTACGTTGCAGATTTTTGCTCGGCCTGTGATGTCATTCTGGCTCCTTCGCACCACGTGGAGAAGACGCTGAGAGTGTGGGGTGTGCAGACCCGCATCGAGGTTCTGCCCTCAGGAGTGGACGTGGATCAAATCACCCGGGTGCGACGCGAGGTGATGGAGACAGAGGGCATTCGTGATGAGATGTGTCGGTCCCTAGGTATCGAGGACGACTCGCGGGTGCTCCTCTTCGTGGGGCGGATCGATGCTCAAAAGAACATCACCTTCCTGTTTGATGTCGTGAGAAACCTGGATCGGGACACTGCGGTGGATCTGGTTGTCGTCGGTGATGGTCCGGCACGGGAGAGCATGGTTGGGCAGGCCACCTCCCTCGGAGTCTCCGACCGGGTACATTTCGTCGGTAAGAAGTCCTTCGACGAGGTCGTCCGATGGTACTCTGTCTCCGATGTCTTCTGTTTTCCCTCCACCACAGAAACCCAGGGCCTGGTGGTGGTCGAGGCTATGGCAGCCGGGCTACCGGTGGTCGCCCTGTCATCACCCAGCTCCCGGGAGATCATAGAGAATGGAAGGGACGGAGTGCTCACGCGGGAATCTACTGGGGAGTTCGCCGATGAGGTGCGTAAGCTGATCGATGATGAATCCTGGCACGGATCCGTTGTCGCCCGCGGAGAAGCCAAGGCTGAGCAGTTCTCCATGGATTACCTGACGGCCCGCCTGGTCGGCATATATCAGTCTGCCATCGACGACAAGGCGGGCGAGCGTTTCGCCACCTGACGGATTGCTCATCGGCGTCGGGGGTGTTCTGAGCTGCTTCCCCTCCTCATGCTGGTTTCCCCGCGTTGTGATCACGAGGGACGGCGCTGGCCCAAACCCGCGGTGAAGGATGTTTTTGGCCGTTGCAGCAGGATAGCTTTATACAAAAAGCGAATATTGTGGATTGGGTTCCCCGGTGTAATATGGGGATGGTACGCGACTGTCTTGAGCAGCTTACAACGGACGGAGGGGCCGCGGCAAAGAGGATGGACGCAGAAGGGAGTGCATAGAGTGGCAGTGGACCTGAAGGGTCGCAATTTCGTATCGTTGTTGGACTTTTCGACGGAGGAGTTGCTTCAGATCCTGGATACGGCGGGTCAGTTGAAGCTGTCAAGCAAGATGGGGATGATGGATCGTCCCCTGGAGGGTAAGACCCT
>PWUB01000066.1 GCA_003563755.1 Clostridia bacterium | reverse complement strand
TGAGTGAGAGGCTGTGGGGAAGGAGCTGGACATCGATGAAAATCGCCCTGGTCGACATGGACGGCACCCTGATCAGGGGGCGGGCCTATAACTACGTGCTGCCCGAGCTGTGGAGGGCGGGCTGGCGCCGGAGCAGGCTGGCCCTCGCAATCGCCGCCGGGATGCCGACCCAGCTGGTGAGGAAGACGAGTCCGGCGGCCCGGGTTCGCAACCAGCACCGTTGGGCCAAGAACCTCGCATGGCTGTTCGGCGGTGCCGAGGTCTCCGAAGTGAAGAAGCTGATGCAGAGTATATACCACGCCAGCATCGAGCCCCGCCTGCAGCATGCAATGGTGGAGGAAGTGAAGCGCAGGGGCGCGGAGGGTTACCGGGCGGTGGTCGTCTCCACCTCCGTTCACCCGGTGGTGCAACCGGTGGCCGATGTCGTGGGCGTCGAGGCCTTCATGGGCACTCCCCTGCAGATCCTCGACGGTAGATACACCGGCCGCCTGGCGGGACCTCTGTGCAGCGGCCATGGAAAACTCCACTACATCGATGAGATGGTGCGGGAGTGGCGTGCCAGCATCGATTGGGAGGCGTCTTGTGCCTACAGCGACGGCTACCCCGATCTGCCGATGCTCGAGCGGGTAGGCAACCCCGTCACCGTGGGCCCCGACCCTCGCCTCGCCGCGGTGGCGAGGGAGAGGGGATGGCCCTCCCTGGATCTCTCCGAGTGAGCACCCGCCCCCACTCCCCGGGCGGACCGGGTGGGGTCTCCGGGAAGGAGGCAGGGGGTCCGTGGCTGAAGTATGCCGTGTAGCTGCATCGAAAGGAGCTGGGGCCATGGAGTTTCTGCCGAGAGAGATCTTCGAGGAAAGGCACCGGTCGATCCGAGGGTTCTGTGAGCGAGAGGGCTACGAGGCCTTCGTCGTTCTCACCGGTGACAACTTCTACTACCTGACAGGGTTCTTCCTGGACGTGGCACCGTGGGAGCGGCCCGTTGCATGCGTCATCCCCCGCCGGGGAAAACCGTTCTTGGTGATGAACGAACTCTCCACCAACCACGTGCGCATGGCTTTAAAACGCGGTTCCCTCGCCGTCGAGGATGTCCACTTCTGGAAGGAGCACCCGTCATCCACCCACCGGACATACACCCGCCCTCAGTGGAACGAGCTCCTGGCCGCCGTATTGAGGGACCGCGGCATATACAGGGGCGTTCTCGCCTGCGACAGCGGGCATGCTGCCCTGTCCCGCCTGCACGAGAGTCTGCCGAAGATCGACCTGGTCGTCGAGGCTGATCTGCTCAGGGAGATGCGCACGGTAAAAAACGAACGGGAGCTCGACCTGATACGCCGGGGGGCGGAGCTGTCTGATTTCGGCCAGGAGGTCTTCCGCGACACGGTGAAGCCCGGGCGCCTGATCACCGAGGTGGACGCGTCCACCCTGCGGGAGATGGTGGTAAGGGGTGCGGAGATGTTCCCCGGGGCCCGCCTCGAGTGCCGGGTGTTCAGCCTCACGGGTCCCGATTCCGCGTCTCCTCACGGCACCGGCGCGGGTTCTGACAGCACCGTAGAGGTCGGTCACGGCATTGTGAACATCATCATAGTGCGCCTCAACGGATACGTGGTCGAAAACGAGCGCACCTGGATCGTCGGCGAACCATCGGAGCTGCAGGCCAGGGCCTTTGAGACGGCCGCGGAGGCGACGGTGGCCGCCACGAGGCAGATGGTGGCCGGCAATGCCGTCTCGTCGATCGATGCCGCGGCCCAGGAGGTGATCGAGGCCAACGGCTTCGGCGAGAGCATTCTCCACCGCACGGGTCACGGCATAGGCATAGCGGGGCACGAATGGCCCGATGACGTGGCCTTCAACCACCGTCCCCTCACCGCCGGGGAGGTGTGGTCGGCGGAGCCGGGCATTTACATCTACGGGCTCGGAGGCTTCAGACACGACGACACCGTCATAGTCGGACAGACCGAACCGGAAGTGGTCACCCGGTGCAGTAAGGCTCTGGCGGACCAGGTCATAGAATGCTGAGATTCCCCGGGGCCCCCATCACTGCAGCCATTGGGTGACCTCATCCACGGACAGCCGCGGACGCGGGGAGGGACTCTCGGCCGGATATCCGAGGGCCACCGCCGCCACCAGCTCCTGATCCCTGTTGAGCCAGCGGTGAATCTCGTCCTGCACAAAGAACACATCACAGATCCACAGCGACCCGACCCCCATAAAGTGGGCGGCCAGCAGCATGTTCTGTATTGCGGCACCGATGGACTGGGTGTGCACCGACCACCAGTCCCTGTGGGCGTTGGGGTCCTCACCGGCAGAGATTTCGCCGTTGAACACCACTACCACCGCCGATGCCTCGTCCACGGCGGCGGTGCTGCCCCCCAGGCTGCCGTACTCGAGCCCCCGCCTGTTGAGGGAGTCCAGGCCCTCCCTCATGATTCGGACCAGCTCGGACTTGCGGCTGCCGGTGAGAACCAAGAACCGCCACGGCTGGCGGTTCTTCCCCGAGGGAGCGGCCACCGCCGCCTCGAGGATGGCCTGGACGGTATCCCTCGGCAGCGGCGGTCCCTGGAATTTTCGAATGCTCCTCCTGCCCTCGATGGCCTCGATGGTGTTCATCATAGATCGCTCCCCACAGCGCTCAGGATCTCCTCCATGGCCGCGCGCCGAAACCGCCCCGAACGGTATCCCTCCTGGAGCCGGGACGCCAGCTCCCGCGTGTCCTCCCCTGACTCCCTGCCTTTCTTGATAGAATCGACCAGCCGGTGGGCCGGGGCAGGCCTCTCCTGCCACGTACCCTGTACGCAAAAGCCTTCATCGCAGAGCAGGACCCCCGGAAGCCTGGTCACATCCAGGCCCCGAAGCAGCGAGTCAAGCTCCGGGTGCTCACTCCTGACGAACAGCCGCAGCTGCACATCCCCGGGGGCGGTCTCCATGAGCCTGGCGATCGCCGGCACATTCTCCGCTGCATCCGGGCACCACGCCTCCGCCGTCACCAGCACGCGGAGCCCTCCCAACTCCTCTATCCTGTCTCGGAGGGCATCAGCCAGCTCCCCGGGAACGGAGATCTCTCGATACCTCCGAAGAAAGGACCTCCCCCTGCTGCCGGCTGCGGTGGCGAACTCCTCGAAACTCTGTCCCTGGGTGAACACCTTCTGCAGAAGCTTCTCCGTCGACAAGCATATCATCTCCCCTCGTCACTTATGCCGCCGCGCGACACCAGGTCCGAGGCGGCCGGTGTGAGGCCCGGCGCGGCATCCCTACTCGTACAAGGTTAGCTTGCACCTCGACCCCGAGATTCCTCCCCCCCTCCCTTTGAAGACAGGAGTAGATGACGGGGCCGGCGCGGGACCTTCACCCTTTACAGCACAACCAGGCGATGGTATTATGCCTACGCATTTTTGACGCAGGGGGGAATGATCTGTGAAACTACTCATCATCCGGCACGGCAGGTCACAGGGAGACGACGAGGCCCGTATCGAAGGTGCAGGCTGGGATGCGCCCCTGACCCGGGTAGGCCTCGAGCAGGCGAGACTGCTGGCTGGCCGCCTGGACTCCGAGGGTTACCGCCCAGACATCCTTTACTCCAGTCCCCTGACGCGCGCCCTGACGGTGGCGGAGACGATAGCCCACGCGGTGGGGGTGGAACCGGTCGTAGATAGGCGGCTTGCTGAGCAGCACACCGGCGAGGTGGGAGGACTGACTTTCTCGGAGGCCGCCGCGGTGCACCCCGAGCCTGGGGACGGTTACCGGTCCTACGTGCCCTTTCCCAGGGGCGAGTCTGTCTTCGATCTGGCGTGCAGGGTGATGCATTTTCAGGCCGAGATGCTGGATACACACCCACACCAGGACGTCTGCATCGTTGCCCACGGTGTCGCCATAAGCCTGCTTCTGAACGTGCTCTACGGCCTTCCCCTGGGGTCGCCGTGGTCGGCGAGGCACCGCTATCACTTTTCCACCGGTGACACCGGCATGCACAGCCTGACCGTCAACGGGCCCGGCGACGTGACGACCCACTTCCTCAACGACACGTCTCACCTCAAGGGGACAAAATACGATCGGTGAAATGCGCGGCAGCCCCGCCCGAACCCCGCACTGTAACACCCACCGTGCAGCATCCACGGCAGGGTCGTCATCATCGCGATGGCAGCCGGGGCGAAGAGAGCGAACCTCAACCACGATGTGCCCGAGGCACTGTGTGAAGCCCACCCCGGGTCACCTCCCGGGACAACAGCGGTGAGAGCCGTGTATCCTCGCATCTTTTTCACGATCCGCACGCCCGGCATTCGGCATAAAGGACAGAACCACCCGGGGCGAATCAGATCCTCCCTTCCCCACCCGCGCACCTTCGCAGTCCCGCCGAATCAAAGCGATGTCCAGAATGTTTCCGATAATGCCTTGACATTATATCAATAATGACCTACTATTACTTCACATCTTGTAGTGACTACCTTAGTATTGTCTATATAGGGAGGCGTTAGAGTTGCTGCCAGTTTACGAAGTAGAGAACCTGACCAAGATCTACAAAAAGGGCTCCGTACTCGCCAATGACCGTCTCAGCTTCTCCATCTCTCCCGGAGAGATATTCGGTCTCCTGGGGCCGAACGGAGCGGGGAAGACGACCCTGATAAAACAGCTGTTGGGTCTGCTGAAACCGACGGAGGGCTCCATTCGCCTCTTCGGAACTGATATCACGACCGACGCGGAGGTGATCCCCTACTACGTCAGCTACATGAGCCAGAGCCCTGGGGCCCTGTCGGATCTGAAGGTGGTTGAAGCGCTCACAATGACCGGTCACCTGAGGCAGATGACCAGGGCCGATGCCCGCACGCAGGCGGAGGAGCTGATCGATCAGTTCAATCTCGGAGACATCCACAGCCGCATCCTGGGGAGACTCTCCGGAGGACAGGGAAGGCTGGTTTCCCTGGCCGCGGCCCTGATGGGGAACCTTCCGGTGCTCATCCTCGACGAACCCACCAACGACCTGGACCCGGAACACAGAAGGCAGCTGTGGGACCACCTGCTGGATCTGAACTCCCGGCAGGGCACAACCATCGTCCTGGTGACCCACAACGTCATCGAGGCGGAGAGGGTGCTGCGCCGGGTGGGCATCATGAACGAGGCCAGGATCATCGAGATCGGGGGAGTCGGCGAGCTCAAGGCCCGCATCGACGACCGACTCCGCCTGGAACTCACCTTCGTCGGAAACCCTGAGGACCGAATCACCCAGCTGGCGCGGTTGGTCAGGGGCGAAGTCATCCCCATCGGCGGATCCCGCTTCGTCGTTCTCACCGAGCGTGGGGACGCTCCCGACGATATCCGCACCGTGATGACCGGGATACCCGCCGATGAGATCGAGGACCTTCGCATCCTCAGCCCGACCCTCGAAGATGTGTACCTGCAGCTGGGAGGAGGTGAGCGTCTCAGTGCAGAGGGTATCGCAGATTGAACGAGCCGCACTTCCGCAGCTCTCACCCCGGGAGACGGTCCTCCGTTGGTGCGGAGTGTATGCCGACCTGTTCTTCTTGCGCTGGGCCAACATCAGGAACGAATGGTACTTCCACGTCATCCTCGGGCCCCTGTTCCCCCTGGCCATGCTGGGCTTTCTCAACATGACGGGTGCGATACGCGACGCCGAGGGGGCTCTCTACGTCACCGCCGGAAACGCCGTTCTGGCCCTCGTGCTGGGGCCCATGCAGTCCATCGCCAACGATCTCGCCTGGGGGAAACAGCGCAACGACCTTGAATACCTGGCCACCCTTCCCTTCAGCAAGCTCCAGATGATCCTGGCCTTCGTCAGCGTCTCCAGCATCTTCACGATTCCGAGTATGCTGTTCACCATATGGGTCGGCAGGCTGTGGCTGGGTTTTCCCGCCTACTTCAGCCCGGCACTCGTACCCATCATGATCCTGGCCGCGCTGTCGATGTGCGGCCTGGGAGTTTTCATGGGTGTGTACGCCAGGAACGGACACCATGCCAACATGATGAACACGATGGCCATGGGAATAGCGATGTTTCTGTCTCCCGTCCTCATACCCTTCGAGAACCTTCCGCTGCCCCTGCAGTGGACATCGCGCCTGCTGCCTCCCAGTTACGCCGCCGATGCTTTCCGTACCAGCCTCTCCGGCGGGGATTTCCTCTCCGTCCTGCCGGACTGTGCCGTGCTGGCGGCGTTCACTTTCGGGCTTTTGTACCTGGCGACGAAGAGGCTGGACTGGAGGGTTGAGAGGTAGGGTTCTCCGGGGGAGGAGAGGGAGCATCTCTCCTCCCTCGATGCAAACCCGCCGTGCGCACGGCGATACCGCGGGTCCTGACCAGGTAGAGTCCCACCAGGATGGCAGCGGCGCCCAGGGCCCGGAGGAACGTCCACGCCTCGGACAGCATCAGATACCCCAATATCCCGGCTACCACCGGAGTCAGGTTGTTGTATATGGCGGTTCTCGTACTGCCTATGACCCGAACTCCCCAGCCCCAGACCAGGTAACCCACCACCAGGGCACCGATCGAACCGTAGACCAGCATACCCCATCCGAGGGGGGTCACGGCCCCCCAGTCCTGGGCCAGTATCGACGGCATTCCGATGAGCACCAGGGGTCCCGTTCCCAGGGCCATGGCGTAGGCGGTGACTCTCAGGGGCGAGTGCCGTGACATGACCGGCCTGGTCATGACCGTGTAGCCGGCCCAGCACATGGCCCCGGTCAGGGTCAGAAGGTCCCCCGGCACGGTACCCGAGGTGAGGGCGATCTCCTGTCCTGAGCCGAGCACCACGCAGCTCACACCGGCCAGGGAAGTGAACACCCCGACCCACTGGGGCCTGCTCAGCCTCTCCAGGCCCCAGAGCTTACCGATGACCGCCACCCACACCGGAGCGGTGGCCACCATGAAGGCGGTATTTCCTGCGGTGGAGAGATTGATACCGTTGATGAACAGAAGCTGGTACACGGTGTTTCCCACGATGCCGGTGAGAATCAACCACCGCAGGTCCCGGCGGCTGACCCGCAGGTCACGCTCCCTGATCGCCAGGGCGAGCAGCATGGTGACAGTCGCCAGGAGGAAGCGAAGAGAGTTGAACGCCATGGGATTCATCTCCGCGAGGGCCACCTTGACCGCGATCATGTTCCCTCCCCATATGAACATGACCGCTATCAGGGCCCCGTCGACGAGCCCGATCCCGGTCGGGGCAGGCCGCTGCTTCCCTTGCACATCCAAGGACATCTCTCCCCGTTGTCATCCGATGGTATGTAACCTTCGAGGC
>PWUB01000356.1 GCA_003563755.1 Clostridia bacterium | reverse complement strand
CTCACCCCGGCGACATGAGCTTGACTGAACTCGAGCGGTGGGGAACCGGGCTCAAGGAGGCGTCTTCGGGATGATCCAACTACCCTCGACAATCCTCTGTGTCTCCCTTGTGTTGCCCGCTCCCAGAGTATGTGCAGGACGATCGGAGCTGCTCCTTCCCTTGAGGAGAGCGTTTGCCTTTTCTCTGTCCTTGATGGATCGTCGTACTCCTGCACCCTGATGGGCCACCTACACCAGTTGTCAAGTCAAGAGAATGATGTTTGTCGAAGAATGATGCGGAGAAATTCGCATAAAATTGTATGTCAAGACTGACAAGTGAACTATATATTAAGCTGAGAGGGGTGTGTCTGATGGCTTACCCACCGAGGACATGGGTCATTGTTGGGGCGGCGCTGATCATCGTATTCGCGGTCTCAGCCTGTGGGCCACCCACCGAGGAAGATGCCACAGAGGAGCCGACCGAGCCTTCGGTGCTGTACGCGGGCGTCGGGGCTGACCCCACCAACCTGGATCCCAGGAGATCCACCGATACAGCATCATGGAACATCACGAACATCGTTTACGCGGGGCTTTTCTACATCGGTGACAACCTGGAAATCGTCCCCTCTGTAGCAAGGGAAATCGAAATACCCGATGACCAGACCTACATTTTTCACCTGCATGAGGGCGTTCTGTTCCACGATGGAGTGGAGCTAACGGCAGAGGACGTCAAGTACACCTACGATACCTTCAGATGTCCCGATTTTGGTGCGCGTAACATCAGTTTCTACGAGCCAATAGAGGAAATCATCGTACATGACCCGTACAAGGTGGAGTTCCGCCTGTCGGAGCCCAGTGCCCCCATCATCTACTATCTGTGGCGGGGGATCATTCCCAAGCACATTGCCGAAGAGAAGGGCGACGAATTCTTCGAGACCAATCCCGTGGGAGCGGGGCCCTTCGTCTTCAAGGAATGGCTGGCGAATGACCGGGTGGTAGTTGAAGCTTTTGATGATTACTTCGATGGACGGCCGCAGATCGACCAGATCGTGTTTCGTGTACTCCCCGAGCACACTACCAAGGTGGTAGAGCTGGAGACGGGCGGGGTGCACGTCGTCGATTCCCTGTTGCCCGAAGACGTGCAACGCCTTCAGGAAGATGACAGACTGGAGGTCACCATAAGGCCCGGGACTGGTTTTGATTACTTCAGCTTTGATCACCAGAACCCTCCGTTCGACGACAGGAGAGTGCGCCAGGCCTTTGCCTACGGTCTTGACCGGCAGACCATCGTTGACCACGTATACCATGGACTCAGAGAGATTGCCTACTCGCCGATAATACCGACATCGTGGGGACATAACCCAAATGTTACTAAGTTCGAGTATGATCCCCACAAGGCCACAGAGTTGTTCGCCGACCTGGGATACGCGGACGGTTTTACGGCCGATCTGAAAATATCCGAGGATGCTACGCGCCGTGAGATTGCCGAGATTGCCCAGCACCAGATGCAGGAGTTCGACATCAGTTTGGAGATTGTCGAGCAGGAATGGGGGGCCTTCTACCAGGACATCCTGGACTCGGACTTCGATCTGTATATACTAGGCTGGGGTGCTCAAACTGACCCAGATCGTGGCGTATACCGTCAGTTTCACAGTTCGCAGTGGCCACCCGTGGGGGCCAACCGTCAGCGGTTTGCCAATGAGCGGGTCGACGAACTCCTTGACATGGCGCGTGTGACGACTGACCAGGATGAGCGCCAGGAGTACTACTTCGAGATCCAGGAAATCCTGGCCGAGGAACAGAGCTACGTCTACCTTTCCTACACGGTGTTCCTCTCGGCCTATTCCACCGAACTGAAGAACTATCCCGGCCGTGGCGGCTATATGACCTGGCTTCCGTTGAAGGATGCATACCTGGAGTAGATGAGGCGCTCGTCCGTATATGGAAAACGTCATCTGAGTCTGGTGCGAAAGCGACAGAAACGACGTCTCTCTGGTGTTCCCCGTGCTGTTATACAGATCACCCGTGTTGGATGGGAGGCGGGGTTCCCCCGCCTCCCGCCGGCGCTGCAACATGAGGATACGGGCTCTGCTTATGAGATCCAGACGATCAGTGGTTCTTCATCACCAAATGACCAATATGGAGAAACTGTCGGCACGACCGCCGGCCGCCTTGTGTAGCTGGCCGGCGCGATGTGCCCGGTGGTGTTCGCTGCCGCTTCGACGACACCATGAACGTGCAGCGGGTGACCGGTACCGCGCCCTCATCTGCCGGAGGCTCTTCATATGTGCGTTCATCGTGGCGCCTCAGCTCGGCGAGTGACCGCTTGATGTCACCCACCTTCTCTGCAACCCTCGCCCAGTTCAACTGACTGTCCACCATTCGAATGCTTCACCTATCGCCCGGTCAGTAGGGACCCGGTGGTTCCTTCATTGACATGGTAATTGGTTGCTTCCTCTGTCGACAGCGATCCCGATGAGGGTGCCCAGCATTCGTTCGCTTCTCTCTCAAGGGATTTTGTCTTCGATACAGAAAGGAGATTGCAGACACCTCACCCGCCAGGTTTCAGCGGGACAGGGGTGGCTTGAGCGGAAGGGGAGACTCAGGGACAATGACCAACTACTTCGTGGGAGCCGATATAAGGGACGTGGACACTCCGGTCCTGATGGTCAATCTTGACGTGTTGGAGGACAATATCGCCCGGGCGGCGAGGTTCTTCAGGGAGCTCGGAGTGAGCTGGCGTCCCCACACCAAGGGGCAGAAGGTGCCCGCCATCGCGCACATGGAGATCGGCGCCGGGGCCATCGGCATAACCTGTGCCAAGCTGGGAGAGGCCGAGGTCATGGCGGCCGCCGGCATAGACAACATCCTCATCGCCAACCAGGTGGTGGGACAGCACAAGGTCCGACGGCTGGCCAGCCTCTGCCGCCAGGTGCAGGTCATCACCGCTATCGACAGCTTGGAGAACGCCCGGGAGCTTCACGAAGCCGGGGTGGAGAAGGGGCTTGGGATACCGGTGGTGGTGGAGGTAGATATCGGCATGCAGCGCTGCGGCGTGCAGCCCGGGGAGCCCACCGTCGAGCTCTCCCTCGAGGCTGATGCCATGAGCGGCCTGCGCTATGTCGGGATCATGGGCTGGGAGGGACACGCCCGCCGCCACAAGGATCCCGTGCAGCGGAAACAGGTGTGCGATGAAGCCATCGGGTCCCTGGTGCGCTCGGCCCGGCTGTGCCGGGAGCGCGGGCTCTCCGTGGACATCGTCAGCTGCGGGGGCACGGGAACCCAGGAATTCAGCTCCCGGGTGCCTGGCATCACCGAGGTACAGGCCGGGGGTATCATATTCAACGACATGTACTATGCCGCTCTCGGGTTGGAACATGAATTCGCCATGACGGTGATGAGTACCGTCGTCAGCCATCCCCAGCCCGGGCGTATCGTCACCGATGCGGGTAAGAAGGCCATGAGCAGCGACGCCGCCGTTCCCAGGCCCAGGGCCATCGACGGTGTCGAGGAGGTGCGGTTCTCAGCGGAGCATGGGACCGTCATCACCTCCGAGCCCCTTGATCTGAAGGTGGGAGACCGGCTGGAGTGGATCGTCGGCTACGGCGACACCACCGTGGCCCTTCACGATGAACTCTACGGCGTCAGGGACGGTAAGGTTGAGGTTGTGTGGCCCATATCGGGACGGGGCAAGATCCGCTGATCGCCACGGTGGACTGCTCCTCCCTCGGGGGGGCGGCCCGACCGCATACTTGCATGGGCCGGACCGGGTGATCCCGATCCGGTCCGACGAGGGAAGGTGGACGGGATGAAGCATCCTCCGGATAGAAAATGCCGCGTGGTGGCGGTGATCCTGCGGGACGACCACGTGCTTCTTCACAGGCCAAACATCGACGATTTCTGGTCTTTGCCCGGGGGAGCCTGCAGGCGCCACGAGACCACCGTCGATGCCATGAAGCGGGAGATGTCCGAGGAGACGGGGGTGTCCCCCCGGATCGGGCGGCTGATCTGGGTCAACGAGAACATGTTCCGGATGGACGGTGACTCCTTCGACGAGATCGAGTTGTACTTCGAGGTCACCCTGCCCCCCGAGTATTATGACTTCTCCCGGATCTACCGGGGCGTGGAGGGTCGTCTACCCCTACAGTTCCGCTGGTTCAGGATCGAAGATATCGGTTCGATGACCGTGTATCCGGAGTTTCTCCGGGAGGGCCTCGGGCGAGTTCCAACCGGGATTCAGCACGTAGTACACAACCGTCCGCGGGAGCCCGGGGATGCAGGGGGTGCCCTCCTGACGTGAGGCATCCTCAGCCGGGTGCCCCGCGGACGGGACTCGGCATCCGGGTTCAGACTCCTCCCAGCATCTACGCAATCCCCCAGAAAGACTACGACCGCAGGCAGGAACGATGCCCGCGGCGTTGAATACGGATAGGCAGGAGGTGTGCAGGAAATCCTGCACCATGAAAAACAATATGACGGAGGAGAACCATCCACATGAGTACAGACAGTGACGTCATCGGCCGTATCCGCGACCGAGCCGCCGAGCTGACCGAGGCACAGCGGCAGATCGCCGAGTACGTGACATCCAGCCACGAGAGGGCGGTCTTTCTCACCGCCGCCCAGCTGGCGCGGCGTACCGGGGTCAGTGAATCCAGCGTGGTCAGGTTCGCCCACGCCCTCGGCTACGAGGGTTATCCCCACTTTCAACGGGCCCTACAGGAGATGCTGCGCACCAGGCTGACCACCGTGGACCGCCTCCTCGGATCCGCGGAGAGCCTGGAGCGCGATGGAGACATCGTCGAGCGGGTGATGGCCTCCGACGTGGACAGCATACGTACCACCCTGCGCGAACTCGACCGCGAGTCATTTCAGCGCGTGGTCGATGCCCTCCTGAACGCCGGGCGGATCCACGTCATTGGCCAGCGGGGGGCCTCGGGCCTGGCCCATATACTCGGCTTCGGGCTGAACTGGGTTCTGAGAAACGTCAGCATCCCGGCCTTTGCGCCCGGAGACGCCCTGGACAGCATGATGTCCGTGGAGGCAGACGACCTGGTATTCGCCATCTCGTTCCCCCGCTACACCAGGGCCACCCTGGACATGCTGGAGATCGCCGCGGAGCGGGGTGCCGTGACCGTTGCCCTCACCGACAGCGTGATGTCACCCCTGGCGGAGCACGCAGATCTCCTGCTGACCGCCCGCAGCGGCCAGGTTTCGTACGCGGATTCTCTCTGTGCGCCGCTGAGCCTGATCAACGCCCTGCTCGCGGCCGTGGGGACGCGGGACCGCCAGCTCACGGCGGATGCGTTGGCCGAGCTGGAGGAGATCTGGGAGGACTACGGGATTTACACGGAGAGCTCCCGCACGGGTGCTTCCACGAAGAGGAGGGATTGATCCATGTCACAGGAGGAGCACCATCACAGCGTGTTCTTCCGGAACGTTCAGAAGCATTATCCCCTGATCGTCCGCGGAGAGGGAGTCTACCTGTACGATGACGAGGGCAACCGGTACCTGGACGCCTGTTCGGGGTCCCTGGTATCGAACCTGGGACACGGGGTGGAGGAGGTGGCGAAGGCACTGTACGAGCAGGCCCGGACCGTGGCCTTCACCCACCTCTCTCGCTTCGCTTCCCAGGCTATCTTAGACCTCGGAGAACGGGTGGACAGCATCGCGCCCCCGGGCCTGACCCGGCTGTACCTGGTGTCGGGTGGATCGGAGGCGACGGAGTCGTGCCTGAAGATGGCCCGGCAGTATTTTTTGGAGAGGGACGGAACCAGTGAGAAGCACGTGGTCATCTCGCGTTGGAACTCTTTTCACGGCAACACCGTGGGCGCAATGTCCATGAGCGGAGACTCGCGCCGCCGTTCCTACCGGCCGTACTTACTGGATTTTCCCCACATCAACGCCCCCTACTGTTACCGCTGCCCCTACGAGAGAACCCCGGACAGCTGCGGGGTCCCCTGTGCGTACGAACTCGGCGACACCATCAACCGGGTCGGTCCCGAGTACGTCAGCGCCTTCATGGCAGAGCCCGTGGTGGGAGCCGCGGCAGGGGCCCTGGTGCCGCCGCCGGAGTACTTCCCTGTCATCCGCGAGATCTGCGATGAGCACGACGTCCTGTTCATAGCCGACGAGGTCATGACCGGCTTCGGACGGACGGGCGAGCACTTCGCCATGGGGCACTGGGACGTGGTGCCTGACCTGATGTCTTTGGCGAAGGGTATGGCGGCGGGGTACATGCCGCTGGGAGCCGTCCTGGCGAAGGAGGAAATCTGGGAGACCTTCTGGCGGGGAAGCGGTAACTTCGTCCACGGTCACACTTACGGTGGAAACCCCCTGGCATGCGCGGCGGGAGTGGCAGTGCTGGACTACTACCTGGAGCACGACCTGGTCGAAAACTCCGCCAGGATGGGCCAGCTGCTGATGGAGGAGCTGCAGCCGCTGAACGACAACCCCATCGTGGGCGACGTCCGGGGCCGCGGCCTCATGATCGGGGTCGAGCTGGTCGCCGACCGGGAGACGAAGGAACCTTTCGCCCACGGCTCCGGCAAGACAGCGCAGAAGGCCACCGCCCTGTTGATGGAGCGCGGAGTGGTGGTGTATCCGGGAGGGGGCACGGTCGTCGGCAGGGCCGGTGACCACTTCCTGATAGGCCCCCCCCTGGTCATTAACGAGGACGAGGTCAGGGAGCTCGCCGCCGGTGTTATCGCCGGCCTGGGTGAGCTGGCCGAGATCGAAGGACGTGCATGAAGAGTTTTGCAGAGATGCAGAAGGGAGAGATGAGATGATGTCGAGCTGCGAGGGTGCAAAGGGTCTGCCCCTGCAGGGGGTGCGGGTCCTGTCGGTGGAGCAGTTTATCACGGGTCCATACTGCACGCAGCTGCTGGCGGATGCCGGGGCAGAGGTCATCAAGATCGAGCGTCCGGGGATGGGTGATCCACGGCGGACCATGGGCCCCTACCTTGAGGCCGATGACGGTGAGAGGATCAGCGGAGGCTTCCTCCAGTACAACCGGAGCAAGAAGAGTCTCACCCTGAACATGGCCGCGGAGAAGGGAAAGGAGATCTTCCGCAGGCTCGCCACGGAGGTGGACGTGGTGCTTGAAAACCTCCGTCCGGGGGCCATGGGTAGGCTCGGTCTCGGCTACGACACCCTGTCGAAGCTCAACCCGCGCCTGATCTATGCCGCCATCAGCGGTTTCGGGCAGCTGGAGGATGGACCCTACAAGCAGTGGCCCGCCCTGGACATCGTGGTCGAGGCCATGTCCGGCATCATGCACCAGGT
>PWUB01000359.1 GCA_003563755.1 Clostridia bacterium | reverse complement strand
TCGTCGAACAACGGATGGAGAGGAAAGCTGATGCCCCTACCCCCCCAAATCGAGCGCCTCGAGGCTCAGCTGAATGAATGGCTCTTGCGCGAAGACAGTGACGAGCTATCCAACACCATCTACAGGACGATCCTCACGAATGCCCTACACGAAAGCATCTGGGATGAGCGAGTGCTCAGCATGCTGGAACACATGATTGCTCAGGCCCCCCTGAACGCCGATCATCCTCACCAGGATGATATTGCTGAGATAAGAAAGAGAACCCGGCTCGTGAGGGATGCCAACGACCTCATTTACGAGATCGCACGCCCCCGTGTGGACATGGATCGTTGGCTTGATCAGCTGAGCAGCTACTTTGATTTCGATGACACAGCCACTGAGCTGATGGCGGCAGACAGGAGCATCCAGGACATCCGGGTATCTCAAGACAGGATGTCGCACCGGGTAGGAAAGGTACTTGAGATTGTGCAGGCTCATGATGGGGTCTGCCACAGGGACAATTTGCATGTCTTACAGAACTGCCTGAGGGCCCTCCAGGACCGTGAACGGGGCGGCGTGGCCAACAGCCTGCTGACAAACCAGTCAGGTGCAGGAGTCGTCTTGAGCTTGACGATACGTCTTCTCAACGGCTCGACCGCGGCAAGGGTTCATGCCGGCGCTAAGGCAGACAGGGTCTTCACCGACGCTGTGGAACGTGCCCGGTTGGCCCTGGTATCATCAGGTTTCCTGGAGGAGGATCAATCAATCGCATTCGAGATGGCCAGGCCAGACACTGAATACGTGGGATCCTCGGTCGCCATGGCGGCGTATGCGGCGATTCTCTCCTCAGCCCGCGAGCACATCATAGATCCCTTCACAGCTTTCACCGGAAACATCAGCATCAACGGAGACATCCGTCCCGTCAACGGAATCGCCGCCAAGATACAGGCGGCCGTGACCGCGGGAATGAAACGCTTGGTGATACCAGAGGGCAACGTTGACGATGTTGCCGAAAATGCTGGGGATTATCTGGAGATCACGGCCGTTCGACATGCGAAGCAGATCGCGGAGGCGCTGACGGCCGCGCCGGTCATCCCCAGTCAGGATACACTACAGCATAGAAAGACGAGGCTGGTAGAGGCGGTTGCCAGGCAACGGGGATGGTCCACCTCGGTGTCAGCAGTTCAGGATGGGCTGCAGATGAAGGTCTCACCACCCAGAGGGCCAGCGCTGACCTTGAATTTCTATGAAACCGGCACCCACTCACCCAGGCAGAGTGACTCGATGTACCGGGATCTGCTTGATCGGCTGAACGCAATGGATTCACGAAAGAGCGAGGCGATCGCACTGCAGCATGTGCTGCAGATACCCCATGTGAACCTGCAGCTGGCGATCAAGAGCAGACTGGAATCACTGGACTCGGGCGTGATCAGCGAAGAACAGTACTGTCTTTATGTCTTCCGCTTCTCCGAGGGCGGGGAGAATCTCGTGGTCAAGCAGTTCCGCAAGGGAAAGCTGCTGATCCAGGGGAAGGTGGGCAGACGTTGCAGGCAGATCATTGAAGCAATCGTTACCACGTTCCGGGTTCATAATCCCGGCTCGTCCTTGGGCATGCAGGACCTGTTATCATCAGACCAAGGAGAAAAACGGTCCCAGATCGAGTCACGACAGCAGCACGACTCCAGTTCCTGCGAGAAAAACTCTCAACCCTATGTAGGTACAGATGAGTCGGGCAAGGGTGACTACTTCGGACCCCTGGTTGTGGCGGCGTTCTGGTTGGATAGTGAAGGCGAGGAATGGCTGGCTACCCTGGGCGTCAAGGACTCGAAGCTCATAAGGGAGAACCACCTGCGGCAGCTGGCGAAGCAGATCAGGGAAAAATGCCGGGGGCAGTTCGAGGTGGTTACGATAATGCCACCAAAGTACAACGATCTATATGAGCAATTCAGACGCGAGGGACAAACCCTGAACGACCTCCTGGCATGGGGACATTCACGTGCTCTTGAGGAAGTGCTCACTCGAAACGAGAGCAGCTACGCAGTGGCTGATCAGTTCGGCAATCCCTCCTACATCGAATCCAGGCTCATGCAAAGAGGCAGAACCGTTGATCTGATTCAAATCCCGAAGGGAGAACAGTACATGGCTGTTGCTGCAGCCTCGATCCTGGCCAGGGACGCCTTCGTGAGGCGCCTCGAAGGGCTTGGCTGCCAGTTTGACGTTACCCTACCCAAGGGCGCATCGGAAAAGGTTGTGACAGTCGCAAAGCGCTTGGTACGCAAGCATGGTGACTCCATCCTTTCCCAGGTCGCCAAGACGCATTTTCGCACTACCCACAGGGTACTGGGCGGGGATCCATGAGAGTAGATCCACAACAGCAACGGCCACCGCAGGATGCAGCAGCAGCGTTTGATGTATGCTGGTAGAGGGGCAGCGAAGGCGGGTAGACGCAGCTTTTCACAGGGCGGTCTCGTACTGTGCAGACCCGCAATCCAGCTCCGTTGCTGATACCCATGATCAACAGAGCGTTCTGTTTACGTGCTTGGCAGAAAGGGCGAGAGGGGGTGGAAGTGTTGCCTTCAAACGAAGACCTATGCGATGTGTTTCAACCTCACCCCCAGGTGGTGACGGCACTCAGGGAATCCATCCCTGACCTGAACCGTCTCGCTGAGCTGTTCAAGGCCCTGGGGGATCCGACCCGGGCACAGATCATATACCTGCTCTCCCAACACGAACTCTGCGTCTGCGACATCGCCGAACTCCTCGACAGTAGTGTGTCCAACATATCTCACCATCTCCGGGTTCTACGAAACTGCCACCTCGTCCGCTACAGGCGGGCGGGACGCCAGGCTTTCTACAGCCTCGATGACGAACACGTTCTGCATCTCTTCAACGCCGGTATGAGGCAGCTCGAGTATCGGGAGACTTGAAAACGAGAAGAAGTGCCGCATAGCTTCTCTGCACCGGGGGGAAGCTTCAATCGGTGATGCTGCTTGAAGACTGCCATCAGGGTGCTTCTTTACGTGCTCATAGCATTCTCATTCTTCGTTCCGGGCTATCTCATCCACCAGGCCCTGCAGCCCGGCGAGGGATCCGTGCCCCAGCCGGTATCTCAGACAGCATACAGCACCAGGATACAGGGCCCAGACCCCACGGATCTCAGCCTCAGGGTTACTGACATGCGCTTTCGTACAGGTGAGAGGGCTCCCCTGCTGGTTGCAGCACCTGCAGGGGACACTCTATCCGGTCTTCTGGCGCTGCGCTTCTCAGCCCCTCCCGTCGGGGCAGCCCTCGTCATGCTTCCAGACTCTCCCCCCCTATCCGAGGGCACAGTGGACAGGATGAGGACGGTCGCCGGCGATGGGGCGCCCCTGATCAGCCTCGGACCGTTGGATCCTGAGGTCCGTCAGCAGCTGGACCCCTACTTCGAGATCACGTCGATACCCGAGACCGGTGAGCACCTGGCCATGGCCGTCGACGAGATCCTGCTGGGGTGGCGTGAGTACAGTGAGCGGCTGATCTTCGTTCCCGATGAGGATCACCGGTTCGCCCTGGCAGCAGCCACCTGGATTGCCCACAGCGGAGATCCCGTCTACCCGGTGGGCAAGGATGAACTCAGCCCCGAACTGCAGGACCACCTGCGCAAGGTCCAGCTTCGCCGTTCAGGCTCAGCGGAGATGAACCTCTACCTGCTGGCACCACGGGCCCTCGCCACTTCCCCCGTGCTGGAAAGACTCAACGAATTCGGCCAGGCAGTGCGTGTAGCGGGCATGACTCCGCAGGACACCGCCCTTTCACTGGCCCAGTACTATGATGCTGGCGCTGGATTCGGATGGTGGACAGGTGCGGTACGTGACGCCGACCGGGTGTACCTCGTGGGCAATCCCGACCGATGTGCAGACTTGATCGCCGTCGCGCCCCTCTTCGGCGAATCCCAGCGCGGGCCCACCATACTCACCACTGACGCTGATATCAGCTGCACGGTCGAAACCTACCTGTGGACTCTCAGCCCCCACTGGGCCGTAAGTCCATCGGATGCCCCCTTCGTCCAGGCCTGGATCGCCGGCTGCACAGAATCGGTCGTGTGGTCCGCCCAGGCGCGCATGGACAGGATCAACGAGGCCGTACCCTACGATCGCCAGGGCTTCGGAGGGCTCGATGCCCTATCCCTGGTGTGGTTGTTCTCTTCTGGCCTCGGAGGTATATGGGTGTGGATCCACAGCTCGGTGCGACGGCCTGCCATGAAGCAGCAGAGACGGCTGCTGTGGGTGGTGGCAGCCCTCGTGCTGGGCGCGGTGGGCCTGTTGGCGTATTACCTCGCCGTGCGCGAGGAGCTCCCGGGAGCTGACCTCGCCGTACCTGCCCCGAGCGTGAAGGCCCTCTCGTACTGCGTGGGTGTCATGTCAATCACGGTGGCAGTGATCATGTTGACCGGGCTGGTCTACCTGCTCCTCGGCCGTCCTCTCTGGATCATCGATGGCTCACTCTTTGCCCTGGGCAACCCGGAGGTACGCAGCCTGATCGCCGGTTACGTCCTGAGCCTAGTGTTGATGATACTTCTCGTTGAACCAGGACTCAGCCCGCACCGCAGAGAGTCGTACAGCGCCCTGCTGAAGCGGACGGCGCCCGCACCGGCATTGACCCTCACATGGGGCGCGCTCGTCTTCTCGCTGGCCCTGTGGTGGCTGAGGAGGCAGTACCTGACCGTCCCGCCTCGCCCGGAAGAACTACTCTGGTGGGGAACCGGAGGGGCCGCAGCGGTGGCGGCGGTCCTCCTTACATATCCCCTGTCCTACTGGATGACCTCGCAGAAGGTATCTGAGAGTGAGATGTCATGACGGGGCGGCACGAGTACCGCTTGAGAAACCTGCGGCTGGGTATGTATGCAGCTTCGGCCCTGATCCTCACCGCCCTTGTCCTGTTGACCCTAGGCGGGCCTCCGCCGGACTCCTCCGCGGGGGATGGTGTTCCTCCGGGGGCGCTCTTCACCACGACCACGGTGCGCGTCGGTGCTGACGGCATCGAGGAGACTGCAGTGGCCATAAGCCGAACCGTGTATCCGGGACCCGCGCGGCCCGGTGCCGTCGTACTGCTTCCCCAGGATGACTGGCGCGCAGGCCTCGTGGCCGCGGCACTGGTGGCTCCACCCGTCGATGCCGTCCTCCTGCCCGTGTCATCCCGCCAGTTGAGCGAGGCCGTCTCGAGGGAACTGGAAAGGCTGAGACCCGCCGGAATCCCCTGGGACGGTGGTGCACAGGTGCTCGCCCTGGGAGACGTTGCAGATATCATCGTCGGCCAGCTCGAGGAGCAGGGATACTCCGTTCGGCGGATCACCGAGACCGACCCGGCAGTACTGGCGAGTGAAGTGGACAGTTACCTTGCAGCCATAAAAGGCCATCATGACGACCATGTTCTCGTCGTACCCCGGGACGCACCGGAATTCGCACTGTTGGCAGCCTCCTGGTCAGCCGCGACCGGCCACACCGTTGCGTTCTCCGACCGCACGAGTCTACCGGCAGCGACCCGGGAGATCCTTGATCTCCGGCCCACCTCCGCCTTCGTTTACGTATTCGCACCCGAGCACATTATTGAGCGTGAGGTGCTCGGAGAATTGGTGTTCTTCGGGCACGTGCAGCGGATCCCCGGGGACGACCCCTACCAGACAGCGGCGTCGTTCGCGGGATACTCGGATCGTGGTGCACAGTTCCGGTGGTGGCTGGGTTTCACCCCGCGGATCTTCGGATGGGGTGTCTCCGGACCCGGCAACGGGTTCGTCTTCGTCAATCCCGATGAGCCAATGCACGCTGTGGTAGCCGCAGCCCTCTCACGGCGCGGGGCACACGGACCCATGCTCTGGGTGGGCACCGATGCGGTCAGCGAACCCGTGACAGCCTATCTCAGGGGGGTCAGTCCTCCCGGTGCGATCCCCCAACAACCCCTGGTGAACCGCGGATGGATCATCGGGAACCAGTCTCATATAAGCCGGTCAGTCCAGGAGAGTATCTGCCTGCTGTTGAACGGCTCGGACACCGAGGCCGAGGAGGAGGACACGGATGAGCAAACTGCTGGCACTGTTTCCCCGCGGTGAGGACGCCCTGCGGGCGATCGCTGATGTTGAATCCGAAGAACTCGGGACCGGGCAGCTGGTATCTGGCGACGACGGCATCTCCCTTGCCGTGGACAGTCACCTGTTTCTCGATGCCGGGGAAGCATCGTACACCCTGGTGGGAGCGATCGTAGGAGCGGTCCTGGGCATCCTTCTCCTGTACCTGCATCGTGTTGGTATGGTATCCTTTCCCCTGCTGGCACCGATGTTCGCCGGCGGTGCCTATCCTGCCTACTTCGCGGGAGGTGCAACCGGTGCCGCTCTGGGTGCCTTTCTCTGCAGCCTGACCTCCATGAGCAAAACAAGGGACACCGTGGCTCCGGATCCGAACCTCTGCATCGTGGTAGCTCCAAGGCACAAGCTGCAAAAGGTCCGCCAGACCGTGGAGAAATCGGGAGGGAAGGTGGTGTAGGACGGAAACCGCTCCGATCAAGCTCTCCTGTCCGTCCCTCACTCAGAACTTCCTCGTTCACACCATCTTGTGGTATAAACTATGAAAGGGTCATGCGGAAATTCGAGGTGAAAGGTGATTCCGGTGAAGAAGCGAGTATTCAGCGGCATGCGTCCCACTGGCCGTATGCATGTCGGAAACTACCTGGGCGCTGTGAGCAACTGGGTGCAAATGCAGAATGACCACCAGTGCGTATACTCGGTGGTAGACTATCATGCGATCACTACCCCATACGAGACGGAGCGACTCGCCTCCGACACCCGCGACATGCTTTTTGACCTGCTGGCGGCCGGGATTGACCCACAGCTCTGCGTGCTCACCGTGCAGTCCCAGATTCCCCAGCACTCTGAGCTGGCGTGGATACTGGGTACGATCACTCCCCTGGGTTGGCTTGAAAGGGTTCCCACCTTCAAGGAAAAGTCGGACATGCACCCCGACTACGTCAACCTGGGTCTGCTCTCGTATCCTGTACTGATGGCCGCTGATATTCTCCTCTACCGGGCGGAAGCAGTTCCCGTGGGAGCTGACCAGGAGCCGCACATCGAGCTGACCCGGGAGATCGTCCGCCGCTTCAACTACATGTTCGGTGACACCTTCGACGAACCCCAGGTCATACTGCGAAAGGACACTGCCAGGGTGAGGAGCCTCAGTGATCCCTCCAAGAAGATGAGCAAGAGCCTCGGTCCGGCCAGCTACATCGGTATTGGGGATCCGCCGGAGACGATCCGGGA
>PWUB01000086.1 GCA_003563755.1 Clostridia bacterium | reverse complement strand
TGTCTGCAGTGTCCCTCGAGGAATTTTACGAGCAGGAAGGCCGCAAGGAACTGAAGATCGTCCTCAAGGCCGATGTCCACGGATCGCTGGAGGCCTGTGCCCGCGCCCTGGAACGAATAGAAAACGAGGAAGTCAGCGTGAGGGTCATCCACGGAGGCGTGGGGGCGATCACCGAGTCAGACATGATGCTGGCATCAGCGTCCGATGCAGTGGTCATAGGCTTCAATGTGCGGCCCAATGCGCGGGCGAGAGACTCGGCCTCGGAGCAGGGTCTTGATGTCCGCACCTACCGTGTGATATACGAGCTTCTGGAGGATGTTGAGGCGGCCATCACCGGTATGCTCGCCCCGCGGTACCGCGAGCGCACCCTGGGCCGCGCTGAGGTCCGTGAAACCTTCCAAGTATCGGGCACCGGTACCATTGCCGGGCTGTATGTCACCGAGGGCATGATCCGCCGCCGGGCGAGGGTCAGGCTGGTGCGTGACGGACGTGTGGTTCACGAGGGGCGCATCGGATCCCTCAAACGCTTCCAGGACGACGCAAGGGAGGTCGCCTCCGGCTATGAGTGCGGTCTGGGCCTCGAGAACTTCAACGATGTGCATGTGGGCGATGAGATAGAAGTCTACGTGGTGGAGGAAGTTGCCAGAGGGTAGACACGATGATGAGGAATGGTGATCACAGTGTCGAAGGACGGGCTGCTGCAGCGGGTTGCCAAGGATATAAAGAAAGAGGTCGGCTGGTTGATTGCCCAGGAAATGAAGGACCCACGGGTCGGCATGGCTTCGGTGGTGTCGGTTGACCTCTCACCGGACTTCAGCCTGGCACGCATCTACGTCTCTGTCATGGGGGATGAAGGACAGCAGCAGAGGGCCATGGAGGGGCTCGAGAGTGCGCGGGGCTATATACGGTCGGAGGTGGGCAGGCGGGTTGACCTCAAGTATGTACCGAAAATCGAAGTCATCCTGGATCACTCGCTCAAGCAGGGTGCACACATCGAGCGCCTGCTGAGGAGAATCAGGGAAGGTGAGGAGGATGAGCACCCGTAGGGCTCGCGACGCGCGGCTGATCGAGTTGATCCGCGGTGCCAGGCACGTGCTCATTCCTCTTCATCTGTCCCCCGATGGAGACAGCGTGGGGTCTTGCCTGGCCATGGCATCGGCGTGCAGGCACCTGGGAAGCACGGCGACGGTGGTCAGTTCCGATCCTCCTCCCCGCCTCTACCGTTACCTGCACGGGTGGGAGGAGATTCGTCGCCCCGACGATGTCGGATCCGACTACGACATGCTCATGCTTCTGGACTGCAGCTCGTTCAGCCGCATAGGGCGCGTGCGAGACCTGTTCCCCGCTGAAAGGGCTCCCCTGACGGTCACCATAGACCACCATCGCACCGGAACCCTGGTCGGGGAGTTTCGGTGGATAGACCCGGACGCCGCGGCGACTGCGGAGATGATCTTCGACTGGATGGTGCGCTCGAGAATCCCCATCGACCGCCGGTTGGCGGCTTCACTTTACACTGGTATCGCAACGGATACCGGGTTTTTCTGTTTCTCAAACACCACCGCGTCCACCCTGGCCCGAGCATCCGCCCTGGTTCGCAGGGGTGCCCGGCCCAACCAGGTGCACCGGTGGGTCAACGAGGATCGACCGGTTCGCGCCGTCGGCATCCTGGGAAGAGCCCTCGACAAGATGCAGACCGATATGGGAGGGGCACTGGCATGGACGGTGGTCACTGCCGATGACCTTCGGGACAAGGGTGCTGTGGCAGATGACACAGAGGGTGTGATCAACCACCTGCGGTCGGTGTCGGGTACGGAGTTGTGTATCATCTTCGTTGAGACTGGTCCGGGTCATGTGAAGGTGAGCTTCAGGTCCCGGGAGCGGGTCGACGTGAGCGAAGTGGCGGCCTCCTTCGGCGGTGGAGGCCATGCCCGCGCGGCGGGGACCAAGATCAAGGGCGAGACGAACAGAGTCGTCGACGAGGTGCTCAGCGCGAGCAAGAGGGTGCTAGGAGATCTCGGGGAGGCTGGGGATCGTTGCGCGGAATGATCAGGCTCTTTAAGCCACCCGGCTGGACCTCGCATGATGCGGTACAGGCGGTACGGCGATGCCTCGGTGCAAGGAAGGCTGGACATACCGGGACCCTTGATCCAGGTGCTGTTGGGCTGCTTCTCGTGCTCGTGAACCAGGCCACCCGCGTTCAACGCTACATGGTGGGACTCGCAAAGAGGTACGTCGCGGAGCTGACCCTGGGCGTGGCGACGGACACGGGAGATGGGTCAGGGGAGGTCATTGAGGTTGATGACGATCCGCCCGACGATCCGCAGAGTCTGCTTGCGGCCGCCCCTCGCTTGTGCGGCGAGATAACCCAGCTGCCCCCGATGACCTCATCGGTGAAACATCGTGGAGTGCCCCTGCACCGCCTGGCCCGCCGCGGCATCATCGTTGAAAGAGAGCCTCGCAGAGTACACATCAGCCGACTCGAACTGCTGGACTGGCGCGGGGGACGGGCTCCGCGGGCACTGTTTGACATCCGCTGCTCTTCCGGCACTTACATACGTACCCTGCTCTGCGACCTGGCTGCAGCGGCGGGCAGCTGTGGGTATATGTCGCTTCTGGCAAGGGTCGAAGTCGGCCCCTTCCGAGTGTCTGCAAGCATCCTGTCCGAGGAGGTCGAACCAAAAGCCCTGCTGAGTCTCAGCGAGACCCTGTCCTTCATGCCCGAGGTGCCCCTGACCCTGCCGGATGCGGGACTGGTCCGTCATGGCGGCAGGCCACAACAAGTCGTAGTTTCGGATATGCAGCCCGGTGAGAGGATCCGGCTGGTCCATGAGGGAAGCCTGTTGGCCGTCGGGCGGGTGGATGCGAACGGAGAAGAAAGGCGCATAACCCCTGAACGCGTGCTGGCCCCGCCGGGATCCAGCTGTAGAGGAGCAGGTGCAGATGAAATCCTACACCCTTGAAGAATACCGGCATAAGACCAGCCACCGACCCCGTGTAGCGGTCATCGGAGCCTTTGACGGCGTGCACCGAGGACACCGTAGGCTGATCAGCTTCGCCCGGCAGCGCGCCAGCTCCATGGGGACCGACGCCGAAGTGGTCGTGCTAACTTTCTGGCCGCTGCCTCACGCGGGCCTGGCCTCTCACCGCCATCCCCGTCTTCTGACCACCCGCCGGCACAAAAAAGAGATGCTGGCCTGCCTGGGTGTGGATTCCCTCGTCACCCTCGAGTTCGATCGGACCTTCGCAGAGACGTCACCGGTCGCCTTCGCCAGGGACGTCCTGGCCCAGCAGCTGCGGGTCGACCGGGTGTGTGTGGGTTTTAACTTCACCTTCGGAAGGATGGCCTCGGGCAGGGCAGGCACCCTGCGATACCTGGGTTCAAGACTGGGCTTCGGAGTTGATATCCTACCTCCCGTGGTCCTCGAGGGCCACACCGTATCCAGCACCCTGATCCGGGACAGGATCGAAGAGGGCCGGATGTATTCCGCGGCACGTTTCCTGGCCCGTCCATACATGCTGCGGGGTCGTGTGGTGAGTGGAAAGGGCCAGGGAGGACGGATTCTCGGGTTTCCCACGGCCAATGTCTGCGTCAGTGACCAGGTTCTTCTCCCCGGGTGCGGGGTGTACGTGGTTAAGGTCACATCCCAAGAGGCCGGTATCGGTGAACACCCCGCCGTCGCCAACGTGGGTGGAAGCCCCACCTTCGATCCCTTCGCTGAGCATCGCACCGCGCCGGTGGAGACGCACCTCGTGGGTTTCAGCGGTGACCTGTATGGAGCAGAACTGGCGGTATCGTTCATTCGCAAACTGAGAGACTGCCGCGCCTATACCTCTTCTGAGGAGCTGGCCGCCCAGATACGCGCCGATGTCGGTGCGGTGAGTTCGCTTTTGGATAGGCGTGTCGTTGAAGCTTGGTGAATCCATGATTTGCAGCTCGGGTATGTGTATGCTAGAATTGCACGTGATGGGAAGATCCTCTCAACCGCGGCTGGGGCGGGCGCGTGCCTCCAGCGACGTGCTCGGCCGACGGTGATTCCAGTTACCTGAGGAGGTAGACGGACTTTGACCCTCAATGATGAACTCAAGCGACGTATCGTCGAGAAACACCGGATCCATGAAGATGACACTGGTTCCCCGGAGGTTCAGATAGCCCTACTGACGGAACGGATCCGTCAGCTCACCGATCACCTGCGGCAGCACCGCAAGGATCATCACTCGCGACGAGGACTACTGAAGATGGTTGGTCAGCGAAGAAACCTCTTGAATTACCTGCGCAAAAAGGACCCCGAGCGCTACTACAGCATCATCGGAGAGCTCGGGCTGCGGCGGTAATGGAGGCCTTCGTATTCGGAGTAGACAAGCAGCATATCAGCAGGAGGTGCTCTTTTGGAATTGGAAGAAATGAAGGAATACCGCATTGATTTTGCCGGAGAACCCATAATCTTTGAGTTCGGAAAGATGGCCAGATTGGCCGATGGCGCAGTGACAGTGCGTTACGGGAACACCGTGATTCTCGTCACCGCGTGCGTATCGGATGAACCCCGAGAGGGAGTAGATTTCCTACCATTGCGTGTTGACTTCGAGGAGCGGCAGTACGCCATAGGCAGGATCCCGGGCAGCTTCTTCAGGCGCGAGGGCAAGCCGACGGACAATGCGATACTGTCGGCCCGCCTCATCGACCGTACCTTCCGCCCGCTGTTTCCGGAGGGCTACCGCAGGGACCTGCAGGTGATCGTGACGGTTCTGTCCTACGATCCCGACTACGAGGCTGACATATGCGGCATCATCGGCGCGTCCCTGGCCCTTGGTGTCTCCCCGATACCGGCCAGGGACCTGCTGGCGGGCGTCAAGGTGGGCTATGTCGACGGCCGCATCGTTCTGAATCCTTCCGATGAGCAGATGAGCAACAGCTCCTTAGACCTCATCGTTGCCGGCACCGAGGATGCCATCACCATGGTGGAGGCCACGGGGGAAGAGGTTGGCGAGGATATCATCCTGGACGGCATCATCCAGGCACAGGACGAGATAAAGAAGCTGGTCCGCAAACAGCGGGAGATCGTGGACGAGATCGGCAAGCCCAAGGAGGAATTCGCTGCCGAGACCGTCGAGGAGGAGCTCAGCAGGGCCGTGCGGGAGATGGCAACCGGTGACATACGGAAGGTCATGTCCATAGGGGACAAGGAGGACAGACGCTCGGCGAGATCCAGGGTTCGCGAGGATACACGGACCGCCCTCGAGGAAAGGTTTCCCGACGAGGTGGAAGCCATTGATTCAGTGCTCGACGAGATAGAAAAGGAACAGATGAGGGATCGCATACTGAGCGAGGGAATACGGGCCGATGGCAGGAAGGTGGACGAAATAAGGCCCATTCACTGCGAGGTCAGTCTCCTGGGCCGTGTTCACGGCAGCGGTCTGTTCACCCGGGGCGAAACCCAGGTGCTGACGGTGGCGGCCCTTGGATCGGTCGGTGATCGCCAGCTGTTGGACAGCCTGGATCACGTCGAAGAGCTGAAGCGGTACCTTCACCACTACAACTTCCCTCCGTACAGCACGGGGGAGACCAGGCCGCTGTTCGCCCCGAGTCGCCGGGAGGTTGGACACGGAAATCTGGCTGAACGGGCCCTCGTCCCGGTGCTTCCGAACGAGCAGGAGTTTCCATACACCCTGAGGCTGGTGTCCGAGGTCCTGGCATCGAACGGTTCGTCGTCGATGGCCAGCGTGTGTGCCAGCTCCCTGGCTCTCATGGATGCGGGCGTACACATTTCGGCCCCGGTGGCGGGGATCGCTCTCGGTCTCATCAAGCACGGAGATGACGTCGTGGTGCTCTCGGACATCCTGGGGCTGGAGGATCACCTCGGGGATATGGACCTCAAGACCGCCGGTACCCAGCGCGGCATCACCGCCATCCAGATGGACATTAAGATCAAGGGGGTAGACCGGGGTATCATGCAGACCGCTCTGGAGCGGGCGAAGAGAGACCGCCAGTTCATCCTCTCCAGGATGAAGGAGACGATAGCGGAGCCCCGCGAAGAGCTGTCCCGGTTTGCACCGCGGATCATGACCATGCAGGTCGATCCCAGCAAGATCCGGCACATAATTGGTCCCGGCGGCAAGACCATAAACAGCATCATCAGCGACTTTGGAGTGGACATCGATGTTGAGGATGACGGTACCGTCTATATCGCCTCGGAGGACGGCGAGTCAGCGATAGGCGCCCAGGACAGGATCCTTGAACTCACCGCCGATGCGGAGGTCGGGAAGATATACAAGGGTAAGGTCAAGCGCGTAGTTGACAAGCTCGGTGCCTTCGTCGAGATCCTTCCCAACAAGGAAGGCCTGGTTCACATCTCGAAGCTGGAGACCGGCTTCGTGGACGAGGTTACCTCCGTTGCATCGGTCGGTGATGAGATAATGGTCAAGCTGGTCGAGGTAGACGATCTGGGCCGCCTCAACTTCTCCCGCAAGGCGGTTATTAACGAGATGGGTCGCGAGCGGGTGGAGGCGCAGGAGAGCCGGTCGACGAAGAGCAGCAGCAAGACCGATACGAAGCCTGCGGGCGGCAACAGGGGCAGACGACGGTGATCACCAGGGCAGATGAGCGGATCTGCCCCGGTGATTCGAGGCAAGCCTGGGTGAGGAACTCTTCTCCGGACGAGGCCATCGGTCCCCGATGAGCGGAGCGAAGTCAGGAACAGGGGGTACCCCGGTGGACAAGAACTCCTCACCTCACAATCTCCTTCGGGAGATTGAAAACCTCAGAGCGGAGATGTACGAGCTGGCGGGAGGCGATCTCGATCCGGAGATCATAGCCGCCCTCCAGGAGACCAGTAGGGTTTTGGATGAACTGGTTTATCGGTTCATGAGTCAGCTTCACAACGAAGAATGGACCGAAAAGCCTCACGAATAGGTAGTTCCCCGGAGAAGAGATCCCCAGCGTCACCGCCCGAGCGGCGGTGACTTCTTTGGTGTGCCCGGCATGGGCGAGTGCTAAGGGGTGAAAGTCCCCTGTGGGCAGTGGCCACGTTGAACCACTAGCCGAAGGCAAGGGTGCCCGTGGTGACGCGGGATCTGAAGGAAGCCGGAGGCAAAACCGCGACCCGAGGAGCACGAACCCTGGACGAGGCGTGACGGGCTGGGCGAGTCTGCCAAACAAGACGAAGCCCCATATTGGCCGAAGGTCCGTTGCGTAAACAGGGCGGGTGTGCGGGGAAAGTATTCGTCCTTACCCGGGGAGGCCTGTCGACCACGTCAGTGGGAGCTGATAACCCGCACCAAAAG
>PWUB01000126.1 GCA_003563755.1 Clostridia bacterium | reverse complement strand
CCTCCAGGCGGAGCTGGGCGCGAATGCGGCGCACCGCGGCGGCGATATGGGCCGAGAGGATCTCGAGCATCTCGGCATCTTCGTCAGTGTATGCTCCGGCACGGGTGGATACACACTGAAACACCCCAATATCGCCTATTGGCACGCTGATCATGGCGCGGTATTCGGGCATCACCGGGTCTGCCTCGGGGTGTGCCTGCATGTCGCCGATGATGTAGGTACGCTTGTTGCGGTGGGTGAGCCCCATTATCCCTCCCTCGCTGATGGACGCCGGGGTCGATCCCCCTGCCGGCACGCCGGAGGACAGGGCCCTGGGTACCAGTAGATCGTCGTGGAGGATGTCGATGCTGGATATGGTGAGGTTGAGGATGTCATCTGCTGCCCTGATTCCCAGGTCATACACCTCTTGCTCGTCCTGGACTTCTTCAAGCTGGAGTGCGACTTCGTGAAGCTTCCTGATACGGTCTCTCGCCTGTCTCAATGCCTCACCCGGGGCGCTGAGAGCATCCCCGTTCGCTTCTTCAGTCATATCCAACCCCTCTCATCCTCCCTCTCCCGCGGGAGAGGGTCGCTAAATAAACATCTTCGCCTTCGGCTACCCTTGTTCCTCCTAACTAGACCCAGCTCAGGGACATACTTTCACCTGCCGCGGGCACCCCCCGAGATCAGAGACCCGCGCTGCACGATCCCGGGGGCAGCTCGCGCCCGGCCCTCGTGACGCGAAGCCTGCCGAACCTGATCTCCCGGGCGGCCGACGGTGCCTCCGCGGAGGCCAGCACGTGCAGCTTTCGGGCCTGAAAATGAACACCCAACAGTATACCGACATCGCGGGCCAGCCCCTCGCCGTCGAGCAGACCCACCAGACGATTGGCGAAATCCCGCTCCCTCCTCACGAGCACCCTCCCCCCCGACTCCTCCAGGGCGTGGATCCTCTCCTGCGGACACGAATCTCGCACGACGACGTACAGGCCCTCGGGAACCCACTCGGCATGGATGACCTCCCCGACCAGGCCCGCGGGAAGACCGGTCTCCGGTCCAGCCGCCCGCCGGCCCGACCCGAAGAAAGTACCGCTGATACCGATCCCGGCGATGCTGATGGTGTGCTCGACCGCCCCCGAGAGGTGCCGGGCAAAGCTTCGCTCACGGTTGCGGCGCCGTTCCCCACCGCCCCTTCGTCTCACCTTCGGAAGGGGGGGAAGACGTACGATCCTTGATGAACCGCGCGGCCCGGGCACCCTGAGAAGGTGCTCCAGTTCCGCTGTTCGCTGCAGCGCCAGGAGGTATCTCGGCCGCAGAAGATCGAGTTCCGCCTCCCTGAGCAGCCTCGCACCACCTCCGAAGACAGCCCCGGCGGTATCGACCACCACGACATCGGCTCCGGATCGGAGGGCCAGCTGCACCATGAGGTGAGTGCCGACGGCGCACCGCAGCTCGTGGCCCCGGGGCGAGGTGGAACCCACGAAGTACAGGGCAGAGGGCCCCACGGCCTTCAAGGTGGGAACCACCGCGGCAACAAAGCCCAGTCCGATGGTCCCCGGGGGACCTACGTCGGACTGTCCAACATCACCGTCAACGACCGCCACCGACAGACCGCGGTCGGCGCAGAAGCTGGCGAGGAAGGCTGTCATGGTGGTCTTACCCGTGTCGGGAGCTCCCCAGAGCAGGCACACCCCGGGATCCCTCGAGATTTCCTCGGCTATCATCTTATACATTCGGAACATCCATCTCCGATAGGATCATCCGTGCGGGCGAATGCAGCAGCACAGGGGTCGGTTCCGGAAGCACCGGTGCCGACCCCCGATGTCTCTCAGCATTCAGTGTATCCACAGGAGACGCAGCTGACGCAGCCTTCCTGGTAAACGAGGGTGCTAAGCCCACAGGCCGGGCACAGGGAGAATCTATCCCTCGACTCCTCGCTGTTGCTGCCGGCGGTCATGTTCAGAAGATCGAGCTGCTGCAGGCCGTCACCGGGATCATCATCACCGGATGCGGCGCCGGCAGCGGCGGATTCAACGCAATCCTGTATGAACTGGCCGATGGCATCGGGCACGGACCGAACGCGGTTGGGACCGAAGCCGACGGAGCGGCTTCCACCGATGCCCACGAGCTGGTCCGCCACCGCCGCCGGGTCCACTCCGCAGCGGAAAGCGAGGGAGATGAGCCGGGCGATGGCCTCCGTGAACGCAGTGACGTCACTGCCCGCCTTGCCGATGGGGGCGAACAGCTCGAAGGGGTGCCCCCGGTGCACGTTCAGAGTCAAAAACAGGTTGCCCATTGGGGTGGCCTTGCGGACCGTTACCCCGTGGAGGCGTCCCGTCCTGGGCAGCGGCTTGATGTGCCCCCATTCCTCGGCGGGGCCCCGGGCCCGGGCCTCCCTGGACTCCCTCTCTTTCTGCTGCTGCTGTGCGTCACCCACCGTCAGCACCTGCTCGTCGCGGCTGCCGACCCTGTAGACCGTCAGTCCCTTGCACCCCAGCTCGTACGCCTGCCTGAAGGATTGGGCGATCTCCTTTTGGGACGTGGCCTGGGGGAAGTTGATGGTCTTGCTGACAGCGTTGTCTGTGTGAGCCTGAAACGCCGCCTGCATCCGGATGTGCCAGTCCGGTCGGATGTCAAGGGCGGTCACGAACACCCTGCGGACGGTTTCCGGTACGTACCGCTGGGACCCGAGGGGTTCCCCCTCTGCCAACTTGCCCAGAAGCTCCTGGGAGTGGAAACCGCCCTCGGTGGCGACCTCTTCGAACACCGGGTTCACCTCCACCAGCTTCTCACCGTCCAGGACGTGGCGGGTGAACGCGATACTGAACAGGGGCTCGACGCCGCTGCTTGTCCCCCCGATGATGCTGATGGTTCCTGTGGGCGCGATGGTGGTCGTGGTCGCGTTGCGCTGCAGGATCCCCACATGCTCGTGCACACTTCCCTGGTAGCTGGGGAACGCGCCGCGGGTCCTGGCCAGGGCTTCGCTCGCCTTCTTCGCTTCGCGATCCAAAAAGGCCATCATCTCAGCGCCCAGCTCCACCGCTTCCTCGCTGTCATAGGGCACGCCCAGCCTCAGCAGCACCTCCGCCCAGCCCATGACACCCAGACCGATCTTCCTGTTGGCCCGGGTCATCCGACCGATCTCTGCCACGGGATACTTGCTGGCATCTATGACATTGTCCAAGAAATGAACGGAGCGCCTCACCACATCCGCCAGGCCGTCCCAGTCGATGGCCGACCGGTAATCGGGTGAGCTCCCGTCCCCCACCCATCCCGTGTATCGGACGAAGGCACTGAGGTTGATGCTGCCCAGGTTGCAGCTCTCGTACGGCAGCAGGGGCTGCTCGCCGCACGGATTCGTGCTCTCCACCTCCCCCAGGGCGGGCGTGGGGTTATCATCGTTGATACGGTCGATGAAGATGATCCCGGGTTCGCCGTTCTTGTACGCCATCTCCGCCAGCAGGCCGAAGATCTTGTCCGCCGCGACGGTCCTAACCACCTCGCCGTTTCTGGGATTGACGAGGGAGTAGTCATCTCCGGCTCTGAGCGCCTCCATGAACTCGTCGGTGAGAGCGACGGAGAGGTTGAAGTTGGTGATGGCAGAGGTATCGCTCTTGCAGGTGATGAACTCCTCTATGTCCGGGTGGTCAACCCGCAGAATGCCCATGTTGGCACCGCGCCGGGTTCCCCCCTGCTTCACAGCCTCGGTGGCGGCGTTGAACACCTTCAGAAAGGACACGGGGCCGCTGGCAATGCCGCCCGTGGTGCGGACCACGTCGTTCTTCGGTCGCAGGCGGGTGAAGCTGAATCCCGTTCCTCCCCCGGACTTATGTATGAGCGCGGCATCCTTGATGCTTTCGAAAATACTCTCCATGCTGTCCTCTATGGGCAGAACAAAACACGCCGCGAGCTGCTGAAGCTCCCTACCGGCGTTCATCAGCGTGGGAGAGTTCGGTATGAAGTGTCGCTGGACCATGAGGTTGAAGAAATCATCACCGAGACGCTTCACCTCCTCCTCGTACCTTCGGGCCAGTTCTGCGACCTCCTCGAAGGAAACCCTGATCTTCCCTTCGCGGACCGACCGGTCCCAGGCTCGTCTCAGGGTCTGAACATCGTGCTCAGATAGGTAAGGGATCTCGGGCAGCTTATCATCATCTCCGGCGTCCCCGCGTCTCGGGGGGCACTCAACGACGCCGTCGGGATCGTAGATGTCGGGATGATAGAGAATGTCCATCGCAGCCACGTTCCTGGCAACGCGCATGAACATCTCTCGAGGTGTCTCGACGGGCTCGCCGGTGCTGTCCTTGGCGAGGTACCGCTTCTTGAGCACGGTAAGAGCGTTGTCCGATAGCCCGACGTCGTCATCAACCCTTTGCTCGTCAGTCACTGTATCACTCCTCTCCTCGGTCCTGTCTCAGTCTGGCAACCTCCCGGCGAAAGGCCTCGACATCGGCGAACAGACGGTACACCGAAGCGAAGCGCACGTAAGCGACCTCGTCCAGGTCCCGGAGTCTATCCATGACCTTCTCCCCTATGGTCTTCGAGGTGACCTCCTCAGCAAATTCAGCCCTTATCTGGTAGTCAACATCGTTGACCAGCTGCTGCAGAGCATCCATGGATACGGGCCTCTTCTCGCAGGCAGTCATGAGGCCCTTGAGGATCTTGTCTCGATCGAACCGCTCCCTCCGGCCGTCTCTCTTGACGACGACCAGGGGCCCGCTGTCTATGCGCTCGTACGTGGTGAAACGCCGCTTGCAGCTGGCACACTCCCGGCGTCTCCGCACGCTGCGGCCGGCCTCGACGGAACGCGAATCCAGGACCCTGCTGCTCTGTTCACCGCAGTGAGGGCATTTCATCACACGGTCACCTCCTGCCCGCACAACACTATATATTGCGCTTACGTGACCCAACATAGCACTAAATGTCGTGGGCAGCAAATGCGGTGGCGAGCGGTTGAGGCTGATTGAGGGGGGTCTGGCGCAGCTGGGCTAGTCAATTTTGCTTATTCTTACCGGTAGACGATCTTGCAGACGACAACCTTCGGTGGGATCAGACAAGAATCGATACGCGTACACCTCCACTCCCGCGAATGCCGCTTCCCACAGGGTTCGGGCGAACAGGGGGTCCACCGTCTCGTTGGGCGCGGCGAACCTGGCATCGGGCCGACACACGGCAAACACCACCGCACATCGGTGACCACCCATCACCGCATCTACGAGGTGCTCGAGGTGACGAACTGCACGCGCCGTGGGGGCGTCGGGAAATCGGGCTTCCCTGCCCCAGGGGGAAGGGGCGGCGAAAGTGACTGATTTCAGTTCTATCCAGCAGGGGCGGCGGCTGCAACCGGAGAGGCGGAAATCAAAACGGCTGTTCCCCCTGGTCTTTTCGCGCTCGTGGACATCGTAGCCGGCGAACTCGCGAAGGCGGTCTTCTCGAAGGGCCCCGAAGAACACGTCCATGGGGGTTCGCGAGTCGATCAGCACCCATGACGGGCCCGGGCCGGCATCGGAATCGTCCACGGCGGCCAGGATCAGGTCATGGGTGGTTGCCCGCGAGGGCGACCGGCGGTCTGCAAGTACTATTCGGTTGCCCGGGGTGAGGAGCTGGGTCATCCTTCCCGTGTTGGGCACGTGAACTACCTGGATGCGGCCGTCCAGTTCCACCTCCGCGGCGAAGCGGTTCAACCGCCGCACGAACCGCCCCTCGGAGAGGGGGAAGCTGAAGGTGACACCCCACCCCTCCCGGGGCACATCGAGACAGTACACCGGTCTTCCCCCTCCGCCAGGGTCGCTCTCAGCCCTTGTGTGCGGCGAAACCGTGTGCTCCGAGCACCTGGCCGAGACCGTAATAGGCTCCCCGGGCGTAGGCTATCAGCTGGTCCGGCCTGAGGCGTAAGCCGCCCTCACCATCGGTCCATCCTTCATCGACACAGACCGCGACGATCTGCCCTACGAAACAGTCGTGACTGCCCAGGCTGAGGCGGTCTATCACCTGGCACTCGAGGTTTATGGGGCATTCCTCTATGATGGGCGCATGCTCCAGGCGTGTCGCCGGCGCCGCGGTCAGCCCTGTGAGCTCAAACTTATCGTCGCCGCTGCCGGATACCACCCCGCACAGATCCAGGGCTTTCACCTGGGCCACAGCGGGGATGTTCACCACGAACTCACCGGTGTCCGCTATCAGGGCGTGGGAATGACGGCTCTCCCGCACTCCGATGCTGACCACCGGAGGGTCGGAGCACATGACGCCCGTCCACGCGATGGTGATGATGTTCGCCTCGCCGGAAACCCCCGCACAGCTGACCATTACCGCGGGAACCGGGTAGAGAGAGGTCGCGGGATCCAGGGTTATCTTGGGCACGCCGGATCGCTCCTTCCTGTTGTGTACCGGGTTGTGCACTGCTCTGCTGCGCGGTGCAAAACCCGTCATTCTATGTGTCAAGCTGGTGTAGCACTTCTCCGTCGATCAGGGTCAGCTCGCACTTGGTCAGGTTCTGCAGCGGGTTGCCGTCGAACACGGCCACGTCGGCATCCTTGCCCACTTCGAGGCTTCCCACCCTGTCCTCGATACCGAGGACCTCGGCGGGGTTGATGGTGATCGCCTTCATGGCCTCATCCTCTGGCATGCCCTCCCGGACGGCGAGACCGGTCACCACGGGGAGCCACTGGGTCCCTGACGAAGCGTCCATCTGGATACAGACCTTGACCCCCTCACGGGCCAGTATGCCCGGATTGGCCAGGGTAACATCCTTGATCTCCATCTTGCCGCGGGACATCAGCAGGGGGCCCACGATGCACGGTACGCCTTTTTCGGCCAGGATCTCCTTGATCTTGTATCCCTCGGTCACGTGTTCCAGGCTGTAGCGGAGGTTGAACTCCTCGGCGATCCGCATGGCGGTCATTATATCGTCGGCCCGGTGGCAGTGGATGTGAGCGGACATCTCGCCCGTCAGCACCTTGCCCAGGGCCTCCCACTTGAGGTTCCTGTCGGGGAGATCGGGCTCCTCGCCCTTCTCCTCGGCCTTGGCCTTCGCCCTGTCGATCTTGTCGAGGTAGTTCTTGGCTGACACCAGGGCCTCCCGCAGCACCGCCGCGTTGCCCATACGGGTGGCGGGCATCTTCTTGCGCCCCTGGCCGTACACCCGCTTGGGATTCTCACCGAGGGCCATCTTCATACCTTCGGTACCCGGGATCACCATCTCGTCGACGGTCTTGCCGCGGAGCTTGATGGCAATTCCCGTTCCCCCGATTATGTTGGCGCTTCCCGGCTGGGTGTAAACGCACGTGACTCCGGCGCTCACAACGTCTGCGAAGGCCGGATCATCAGGGTTGAGGGAGTCGATCCCACGGAGCTGTGCCGTGATGGGAT
>PWUB01000131.1 GCA_003563755.1 Clostridia bacterium | reverse complement strand
TGTTAGGACCTGACAGGAAAGTGGGGAGGCGCGCCAGGGAAGTGATCCAAACCGCGGTGTGCAGAGAGGTCGTGGTGGTGCTGGCCACGGGGCGACCCTACACCTCGGCGCGACTGTTCGCCCGACGACTCGGTATCACCGGACCCGTCATCGCCAACAGCGGGTCGGTGGTCAGGGACGCAGACGGCGCGGTTTTGCGCGAGCTGAACCTTGACCCGGAGCTGTGCAGGGAGATCCTGAACTCCGCGGCCGCGGGCGGACTCCCTGCTTACGTATACACCCCGGAATCAATTCACTGTAACATCCCTCACGCGGCCGCAGAGCGGTATTCACGGATCCTGGAGGTGCCCATAGAGATCGACGATGACCTGGTGCGGGTCGTGGGTTCTGACGGGCTCGCCGTGACCGCCCTGGGTATCCGGGTGGATGCCGACACTGCGCCCGAGATCGAGTCGTCCCTGCAGTGCCTGGTCGGGGAGGGTGCCTCTATGCTGCGCAGCGTACCTACGTTGATCGAGGTCCTGCCGCCAGGTGCGTCGAAGGGGAAGGCCCTGCGCTACGTGGCCCGGCATCTGCGTGTTCCGATCCGTCGCTCTGTTGCCGTCGGCGACAGCATAGGGGACCTGGATATGTTGGAGGCCGCTGGGCGGGGGGTTCTGGTCGCGAACGCCGCACACCACCTCCATGACCAGGCGGACCTGGTGACCGAGGGCAGCTTCATTGAGGGTGTGGCCGAGGTGCTCGAGCGCTTTTTCCCGGCTGAAGCCAGCGCCCGGGGATGCTGCACAACGTAGCCCGGTGTCGCCCCAGGAGAGGATGAAAGATCCACAGTGCTAGATGCCCAACCCGTCAAGTCATACCTGACCCTGGGTGCGAGGGGAGAGGCGCGCATCGTGCGCCGCAGATCGACGTTCACGGGCACAGCTGTCCCGGTCTGCAGCGAGGAGGGGGTGAGGAAGGAACTCGAGGAACTGGCCGTTGAGTTCCCCGGGGCCTCCCATCACCCTCACGCCTGGCGCCTGGGTCGGCGATCACCCCGTGAGATATACTCCGACGACGGCGAACCCTCGGGAACTGCGGGGATGCCTCTGTTGCAGCTCTTGCAGGGCAGGGAGCTGACCGACAGTCTCATCGTCGTCACCAGGCTGTTCGGGGGCACCCTTCTCGGCAAGGGAGGATTGGCCCGCGCCTACGGTAACGCTGGGCGAGAGGCACTGGAGCGCGCAGGGGTGTGCGAGCACGTGCTGCACAGGATGGGTGAAATCGATGTCCCCTACGCTCTGTGGGGCAGGATGGAGCATCACCTGCGCAA
This sequence comes from Clostridia bacterium, assembly GCA_003563755.1. Next base: position 6,046 of record PWUB01000131.1, on the reverse strand, counting down.
CACCGAGCACCGCCTCCTGGACGTTGGGTATGCGGCCGAGGTCACGGTGAAGGTCGCTGTCTCAGAGGATGACTGGCCGGGGTTCTGCCTGTGGGTGGCGGAGATGAGCGGCGGGACCGCGGTGCCTCGAGAGAAGGGAAAGGGATATTTACCAAGAAGTCTAGATTGAGCGAGGGTGATGATGATGCGAGTACTGGCGGCAACTGTCACGGACACTACGCCCGTTGATGGAGAAGAGATCACGAGGATCCTCGGTGAAAAGGCCCAGCTGGTCAGGGTTCGCTGGAAGGGCTGGGATGACGCCACCGAGGAGCAACTGGGAGACCTGGCACGGGCCCATGGACTGCTGGTACGTACGGGCACGGTGGATGGGCCCCTCATGGACCGCTGCCCGGACCTGCAGGTGATCACCCTTCACGGTACCGGCGTTGACCAGGTGGACCTGTCGGCGGCAGCGGGTCGAGGCATCACTGTGACCAACGTGCCGGGTGCCAACGCCCATGCCGTGGCCGAGATGACCCTCGGCCTGGCCCTCACCCTGGCACGGCGGATCACCCAGGCCCACGTGACCCTGTCCCGGGGCGATTGGGAGGAGGCCCGGCACAACGGCCGGGAGATCCGCGGTATGCGATGGGGGATCATCGGCATGGGGGAGATAGGCAAGAGGGTCGGTGCCCTCGCCTCGGCCATGGGATGCCAGCTCTCCTACTGTGGGCGGCGTCGGCAGGACCCGTCAGCGGTCGGAGGGGCCGAGTGGTTGAGTAAAGAGCGCCTGCTTCGCACGTCGGACGTGGTCTCCGTCCACATTCCCCTCAACGAAGAGACGGAGTACTTCATTGACGGCTCGGCGCTGCAGCTGATGAAACCCGGAGCCTTTTTGATCAACGTGTCGCGGGGCAGGGTGGTGGACGGTCGCGCGGCGGCGAGGGCCGCCCACGGTGGTCACCTCGGTGGCGTGGCCCTGGATGTGTTTGAAACGGAGCCTCTCAGACGGGCAGAACTGAACGACCTCCTCGGGGAGAGGGTGGTACTGACGCCGCACCTCGGAGGATCCACCGAGGAGTGTCTCCGGGAGATAGCGCGTCGAGCTGCCCTGGACATTCAGAGAGTCTGGAGGGGTGAAGCACCCCGACACCCCGTGACAGCTGGGATGTGAATGGTAGACGGCGAAAGGAGTGTTGAAACGTGAAGGGCAGGAAGCTGTTGATGATTCCGGGGCCCATCGAGTTTTCACCCGAGGTGATGGCGGCCATGGCTCAGCCGACGACGAGTCATGTCGCGGGCAACTTCGTAGAGTGTTTCGGAGAGTGCTTGGACATGATGGGAGAAGTGTTCATGGCACCGAGCGCTCAGCCGTTCATCCTCGCCGGCACAGGGACCCTGGCCATGGATGCGGCAGCCGCCAATCTCGTGCAGCCGGGTGACCGCGCACTGGTGGTCAACTCGGGGTACTTCGGAGACAGGATGGGAGCGATCCTGGGGCGGTACGGCGCCGAGGTGGACCAGCTCCGATCGTCCCTCGGTGATGTCGCTGGTCCCGGGGAGCTCAGGACGGCTCTACAACGGCGCGACTACCACCTGGTTGCCATGACCCACGTCGACACGTCGACGGGCCTGTGTGTGGACGTAGAGGGGCTCAGTGAAGTCACCCAGGATGCAGGATGCCTGAGCATCCTGGACGGCGTGTGCTCAACCGCGGGTGCTGAGTGCCGCACCGAGGAGTGGGGTGTTGATGTGTACCTCACTGCCTCGCAAAAAGCCATCGGTGTTCCCCCCGGATTGGCGCTGCTCACGGTGAGTCAGCGGGCGATGGATGCTTTTGCTCAGCGCGAACACCCGGTCTTCAACTACTACGCAGATTTCAATAACTGGCTGCCGATCATGGAGGCCTACGCCCAGCGCCGCCCGGGCTACTTCGGAACCCCGGCCGTGAACCTGATCTATGCCCTCAACGTGAGCCTTCGACAGATACTTGATGAGGGGATGGATAACCGCTTCGCCAGGCACCGCCTGCTGGCCCGCGCCTTCAGAGCCGGAATCGGTGCCCTGGGCCTGGGGCAGATCCCCGTGTGCGAGAGCAAGGCTGCACCGACACTGACCGCCCCTTACTATCCGGAGGGTGTTGATGACTCTCTGCCCGCGGCGATAGCCGAGGAGGGTGTACTGGTGGCGGGCGGCCTGCATCCGGAGGTTCGCGAAGAGTACTTCCGCGTGGGACACATGGGAGTGTGCAGTCCATCGGACATCGTTGCCACCCTGTCGGCCCTGGAGCGCGCGCTCAGCCGCAAGGGATACGGCCTTGAACTGGGTGCGGGAGTCGGTGCCGCCGAGGAGATTCTGGGCGAGATGTGACCCGGGCTCGGGGCCGGCATCCCGGGTGCGTCATCACACCGTGGGCGTGAGACCCCGAGCCCCGGCCACGTCCGCATGCGATCTCATCGGAGGCTGCCACGGGCCGGCCTGGAATCTGCCGCTTTCCTGGTCCCGGGCCGTGGGGGTGCAGCGGCGAGGTCCCCGGCGGAGGGTGACATGAAGAGGGTGCTCCCTATGGGGAGAGCTGTACCATTCGGTCCGAGTGGGGAGGTATCCGTATGGCCGACTGGATCAAGACGGTGGGATCCAGCATCTCACCGTACACCCAACAACGACACGACAGCTGGAATCAGCAGTATGTGTGGTTTCCGGGTGAAAACGTGAGCGTGGCTGAGGGAGATCGACTGTTCCTCTACACGGGGCGGCCCCTGCGAAGAATATTTGCCGTCTGCACCGTCGTCGATGCACCATCGGTGAGCATAGGGGCTCGTGACGGCCTCCGCCTTCGTTCGCCCGTGTTTGTGCACCTGTGCATCTCCGATTTGCGATCATCGGGTGTCATGGCCCAGCAGGTGTTCCCTCTGCCCAGCGGCCTACGGCAGGTGTCTCTGCGGCAGCACTCTCACGTACGCATCGAGGACAATGACGCGGTCCGCCTCACAACGCACCTGATGACCGCCTTGGGAAGGGAGCTCGCCAGGGATGCCGATGGACTCATGCAGCAGTCATTGTTCCCCGACACAAAGCCCGGCACGTGAGTCCACAACTCACCCGGCCGGCGACGTCCGCGGGAGGGCGCCATGCCTGCCGCCCGGGCTGGACTCACTCGATCAACGTGGGGTCTGATCCGGATCACCCCCACGGCTCCGCCCGAGTGCGGCCGCGCCCGATCTTTTCCGGGCAGGTGAGAGTGTCACCGGACGACAGTAGTCAACGCAATGAAGGCCAACACCTTTGCAGCACGGGAGGGGAGTTTTGCGGTGAACATCTACATATCCATCGACATGGAAGGTATCGCAGGTGTCGTCAACTGGAAGGAAACAGCGGAGGGGAACCCCGACTACAACAGGTTTCGGAAGCTGATGACCCTCGAGGCCAACGCGGCCGCCGTCGCTGCCCTGGATGCGGGTGCTGAAAGCGTGGTCTTAAACGACAGTCACGGCAGCATGCGCAACATGATCATCGAGCATCTCGACCCGCGGGTGGAGCTGATATCGGGAAGCCCGAAGCCCCTTAGCATGATGCAGGGCATGGATCACTCTTTTGACGCGGCGCTTTTCGTGGGCTACCATTCGATGGCAGCTACCCCGGGAGTGCTTAATCACACTTACACGGGTTCGGTTCTCGAGTACCGGGTCAACGGGCAGAGGCTGGGCGAGCTGGGCATGAACGCTGCCCTTGCCGGCCACTTCGATGTACCGGTGGTCTTCGTGAGCGGTGATGACTGCACCACGGCGGAGGCGGAGGACCTGATCCCGGGGGTGCACACAGTCTGCACCAAGAAGTACGTGAGTCGGTACGCGGCCCGGTCCCTGCATCCGGAGAGGGCGAGGGAGCTGATCCGCACCGGGGTCAGCCAAGCCCTGGGCGAAGATACACTGGAGCCTTTCACGGTCGAAAGCCCGGTGGTCATCAGCGTCAAGTTCACGAACACTGCCCTTGCGGACGGGTCGCACCTGATGCCGGGGGCCGAGCGCCTTGATCCCCTGACCGTACAGTATACGGCCCCGGACTACCCCACGGCTCTGAAGGCCGCCCGCGCCCTGATGAGTCTGGGTTCGCGATGAAAAGCATGGACGGGTAGCGATGGACCGACGAACCAAGGTCGTCGCCACTATCGGACCTGCCTGTGCCGGGCGAGACGTCCTCGAGAGCATGTACCGGGCTGGCATGGATGTCGTCAGGCTCAATCTGTCCCACGGCAGCGAGGCGAATCATAGGGATGCGGTCCGGACGGTCCGTGAGGTGAGAGAGCGCACCGAAGAGCCGGGGAGACCCCTGGCTCTCATGGTCGATTCCAGGGGCCCGGAAATACGTGTCCTCCCTTCGGCAGGCACCATCGACATCAGGCCCGGGGACATGGTTGCCCTGACCGCAGATGGATGCAGCCAGGTGCCGGGGGCAGACCACGTCGTGTGCGTGAATGTCCCCTGTTTACCGTCGGGGCTCTGCCGGGGTAGCCAGGTGCTGATCGCTGATGGTCGGATGCAGTTGAGGGTGAGCGACCTCGGCGACGGGATGATCCTGGCAGAGGCCGTCGATGCGGGGACCATTTCCGGGGGCAACAACGTGTGCTTCCCGGGTGTAGTACTGGATTTTCCCATACTTTCGGATAGCGATCAGAAGGATCTCCGCCTCTCTGTTGCCTCCGGAGCTGAGTGGCTGGCCCTTTCCCTGGTCCGTCGCGCCGAGGACGTCCTGGAGGCTCGGGACTACCTGCATGACATCGGGAGTGCGGACACCGCGGTGATGGCCAAGATAGAGACGGCCGAAGCCTACGAACACCTCGATCACATCCTCGCGGTCTCAGACGGGGTGATGGTGGCACGGGGCGACCTGGGCGTTGAATACCCCCCCGAGGAAATACCCATGATCCAGAAGGATATCATAGCGCGATGCAACGCGGCCGCGATTCCCGTCGTCACGGCCACCCAAATGCTCGAATCTATGACCACAAGCCCCACTGCAACCCGGGCCGAGGCTAGTGATGTGGCCAATGCCATTCTCGACGGTAGCGACGCAGTGATGCTCTCGGGCGAAACAGCAGTGGGTGAATACCCTCGGCGGACGATTGAGATGATGGTACGGATCATCCAGAGGACGGAGGAGCGGTGGCTGGGCAGCCGCAGACCAGGTGAAGATGTCGAGCGCTTCGAACGCGATTCCATCGGGGAGGCGGTGGCGCGGGCCGCGGTCAACATGTCATACGACCTGCAGGCAGATGCTATCGTGACGCCGACCCGCTCCGGTTACACATCGCGCATGGTCGCCAGGTACCGGCCCCGGGCAAAGGTGGTGGCCGTCACCACGTCGGAGGGGATCTCCCGCAGGTTGGCCCCGGTGTGGGGCGTTCTCCCCGTCACCCACCGGCATCTGACGGATGATACCGCCTCCGAAGTGCAGCGGGTGGCCCTCAGGGTGGGGGCGGTCAGCGAGGGCGATCTCGTCATCATAACCGGCGGCACACCCGGCGGCCCCGCGGGAACCACTGATACCGTGATGGTCCGCACCCTGCATTCGATCCTGGTCTGTGGCCAGGGCATCGGAAGGGGAAGTGCAACAGCAGCGGCCCTGGTCGAGGATGACGCGGGAATCCTGCAGCCCTCGGATGCCTCGGGAGGTGTCCTGGTGATGCGACAATGGAGCTGCCACTTCGGTCCGCGGGCCGAGACAGCGGCTGCAATTGTTGCAGAGGAAGGTGGTCTCAGTTCCGAGGCGGCCCTGGTGGGGCTGCAACTCGGTATTCCTGTCATCGTAGGAGCGGTGGGTGCCACCGCAGCAATCCGTGCCGGTGCGGTTGTGACCGTTGACGCGGAGCGCGGGGTGGTCCACTCCCCGGCCGGGGGCAATCGCCACTCTGTCCAGTGATTCTCAGGCCGCTTCTCCCGTAATAGGCGGCCGCTGGTGGCATGATAAGGGCAGAGTATCGCGAAGGAGGGGACTGACTTGTTGGAATGTCCGGTGTGTAACGGCATGGAGGATCTCCTCTCAAGATGCCCTGACTGCGACGATG